>NZ_JBWBYV010000009.1:0-24435 GCF_056174685.1 Janthinobacterium sp. BHSEK | reverse complement strand
GGCCCTGTTCCGCGCGATAGCCGCGCTTGATGAGTTGAGCGGCGGTTTGCCACCGAGGCCGTCCCGCTGGTTGCTGCACATCGCATAAACTTTAATCCATGAGCTTATGCATTCATTCCCACGCTCGCACAATCCGGCAGGAAAGCAGGGACTCCGGCCTGTCAGTCCGCGAGGCTTCCACGCTCTTCAATTTCACCGGGGCCATGGCTGCCAAGTGGCTCAAGCTGGACGAGGTACAAGACCGTTTGCACCGGGTACATACGCTGCATACCAAGCTGAGCGCGACGCAGGAAGCCACCTTGCTGTCACTGCGCCAGTCGCTCTGTCTGCTGCTCGACGACCTGCTGCTGTACGTTGCCAGGTAATTTGCCGCAGATGCCAGGCGAAAGCTCGTGCCGCTATCTGTTCGTGGCCATTGAGCGCGTCATGTGCAGGGTATTCCTGCACATCTACGGTGACATGAGCGACGAAAGCATCGTCGGTTTCCTGCACAAGCTCAAGCTGGCCTCGCCGATCAGGATCATCAATTTGCTGCCCGACAACGGTTTGCAATTCACCGACCGCTTCACAACAAATGACAAGAAGCCCAGTGGCCGGCACGCCCTGGATAAAGTCTGCGCCGGCATGGGCATTGAAGACCGCCCGGCACCGCCCCGGCATCTGCAAACGAATGGCATGGTCGAACGATTTAACGGCCGTGTATCAGCGAGCTGTTGCAGCAGACCAGAATCGACAGCCGGGCCGATCTGGAGCCGCCTTGTTCAACTATTTAAAGCTTTACAACCACCACAGTCCACAACGGGGCATCGGTGCAAAAACACCCATCAGAGTTTCTGATTCATGGACTGTACTGGCTCATCTATGGGTGACGGTTTTTGCCAATATCTGCTTGGTGATCCGATGTTGGTGCAGGCTCGGTCTGTGCCCTCAGCTATGTGTCGCCAGCGCCTTATATCAAGTGATGCATCAAACCTGGATGCCATATTCAATACCCATCTCTGATTTTTGTGCTGTGCATAGATGCATGCGAAGGCAGAAATTTCATTTATTAACATAAGGCATATCTTTCGATTTTTATCAATAACGAGAGTTTGCTATTCGATATATTCATAGTGTGTTGTTGTTTCTTCCGCTATGTATGAGCAGTATCATGATTTTTACCCATGCTGCATGAAAGGTGACCTGAATGTAGACATTGACGAGCGCCGTATACGCGAGACCTGATGTTTTTTATGGATGTCAAAATGACTTCAATAATGAAAAATCCTCGTTTGTTCAGGTATCTTCTTGGGTTACATTCCGGTTTGATCATTGCCGCATGTGGTGGTGTGGGCAGTGCTCCTGATACCGCTGTGATTATTCCCATCACTCCGGTCGCCCCTATTACCCCCATCACTCCAGATACCCCCGTCTCTCCCGTCCCTCCCTCCCCGCCCGTCACCCCTGTCATTCCAGTTACCCCCGTTATCCCGGATCCCTTGCCGGAACTACGGATTCTGGTCATCGGTCAATCGATATCGTCGAATTGCAATGAGCATGTTTATCCTGCGGCGGATAATGTATTTCAGGTAGGCAAAGATGGAACAATAAAAAATGCAAGCGATCCTTTTGAGTGGGCCGACTGCAATAAAGGATCCATGTGGATGCCGCTGGGAAAAAAGCTTATTGTGGGCGGTATCGCGCGTAAAGTTGTATTCATGCCGATTGGTGTAGGTGGAACTAAAGTGGCAGATTGGCAGGTTGGTGGTCTTGCTTTTGGAAAGCTCAATAGCGCAATTGGACTAATCCAGGCACTGGGAATTAATTTTGATTTTGCTTTTTGGCATCAAGGTTCCTCGGATTATGGTACCGATAAGGATTTATATATCCAACGATTGGGTGAGGTAATCGACTACGTCAATGGTAAAGTCAAGGTGAAGCGCTGGATGATTGCGGTACATTCTCGTTGCGGGGCATATGATCGCAATATCGAATCTGCTCAACTAAAGTTTGGCAATGCCCCTGATTTGAAGCGTTATCCCGGACCAAACACTAATTTGCTGGGTGATGAGTATAGGTTTGATGCTTGTCATCTAAACGAAAAAGGACAGGAAAAAATGTCGTCGATGTGGCTTGATTCGATGAAAGCTGCTCTTGAATGAGCCGACGTAATCAGCATATGCTGTTTGAGCAGCAATCCCATGAGATATTTGCGTGAAAATTAAGCGGCCCTCATGCCTTTGGCCCAGCGATAGCCGACATGGTGCCGGTAAGCGCCACGTCTGTGCCGGTGTGGCACAGAGTCTCCACGATCCTACGTGTTAATTCAGCGCGTCTGCTTGCCGCTGAAATTCACACTGCCGCCGTCCAATCGCCCGACTTGCCGCCATGCTTTTCCAGCACGCGCACATTCGTCATGACCATGCCCCGGTCGACGGCCTTGCACATGTCGTAGATCGTCAGCAAGCCGATCTGCACGGACGTCAGCGCTTCCATTTCCACGCCCGTCTTGCCCGTCGTGTCGACCTGGGCGCGGCAATGCACGCTGTTGGCCGCTTCATCCACGTCGAAATCGACGGTGACGCGCGTGAGCGCCAGCGGGTGGCACAGGGGAATCAGGTCGCTGGTGCGCTTGGCGCCCATGATGGCGGCGATGCGGGCGATGCCCAGCACGTCGCCCTTTTTCGCATTGCCGGAAATGATCAATGCCAGGGTGGCGGGCTGCATGCGGATGGTGCCGGCGGCCACGGCGCTGCGGCGCGTCTCTTCCTTGCTGCCCACATCCACCATATGGGCCTGGCCCGTGGCGTCGAAATGGGTCAGTTCCCCGGCGGGGGCTTGCTTGTCTGCTGTTGTCATGGCGTCAAAATAGATGAGGGAACGGGGGCGCGGCACGTCCGGCCACCACGTCATGCCACTGGCATGTCGCGTGGGAATGGGCGCCGCTAACAAGGTATGATAGCACCCGTGAATTCAAAAACTCCCCTTCCGATCGTCCCTGAAAACGCCGGCACGGCATGGTTGCGCGGCTCCCGGCGCGCATCCATGCTGGCGGCATTGTGGCTGGCGGCGCCGTTTGCGCTGGCGCAAACCTATACGTCCGCGCCTGCGGCGCCGGCCGCCGGCGCGGCAGCCAAGCCTGCCGGCAGCTGGACGCCGCTGGCCGTGCCGCCGGCGCCGAATCTGCCGAACCTGGGCGATACGTCGCGCGAAGACCTGTCGCCGGCGATGGAGCGCAAGATCGGCGAGGAAATCATGCGCGGCATCCGCGGCGACCGCGACTATCTCGACGACGCGCCCTTGCTCGAATACCTGAATACCTTCGGCAACGCCCTTGTGGCGGCGCGCCCCAGCGTGCGCGGCGAAACGAATTACGACTATTTCTTCTTTGCCGTGCGCGATCCCCAGTTGAATGCGTTTGCCTTGCCGGGCGGTTTCATCGGCGTGCACTCGGCCCTCGTGCTGGCGGCGCAAACGGAGGCGGAACTGGCTTCCGTGCTGTCGCACGAGATCGGCCACGTGGCGCAGCGCCATATCGCGCGCATGCTGGGCCAGCAGCGCCAGGATGCCCTGATGCCGCTGGCGGCCATGCTGCTGGCGGCGCTCGCTTCGCGCGCGGGCGGCGACGTGGCTATGGGCGTGTTTGCCGCCGGCCAGGGCCTGGCCATCCAGCGCCAGCTCAATTTCGGCCGCGACGCCGAGCGCGAGGCCGACCGCATCGGTTTCCAGATCATGGGCGAAGCCGGTTTCGACACCACCGGCATGGTGGCCTTCTTCGGCCGCATGCAGGCGGCCAGCCGTTCGTACAGCGACCTGATGCCCGCCTACCTGCAAACCCACCCGCTGACGACGGAACGCATCGCCGACATTCAGGCGCGCATCCGCGAGCAGCCCTACAAGCAGCGTGCGGACAGCCTGAGTTTTCACCTGGCCCGGGCGCGCGCCCGCGTGCTGCAGGATGAAAGCGTGCAAGGCCTGCTGAACGCCAAGGCCGTCTTCAAGACGCAGCTGGAACAGCAAAGCCGCTTCCAGGTGACGGCCGCCCATTACGGCTTGTCCTTTGTCGCCGTCAAGCAGGGCAAGCCGGCGGAGGCGCAAAAGGAGCTCGATGCGGCCAATGCGGCCCTGCACCAGCCGGCCGGACCCAACGTGTTCACATCGGGCGGCACGCAGGCCCCCAATTCCCTGCTGGCGGCGATGGGGCTGGAAGTGCTGCTGATGCCGGCGCAAAAGAAGGAAGTGGCGCCGCAAGCCCTGAAGGCGGCGGACTCTGCGCGCCAGCAGTTTCCCCTCTCGCGCGGCATTGCCCACCAGTATGCGGAAGCGCTGATGGCTGCCGGCAAGCTGGAGCAGGCAACCTTGTACCTGCGCGAGCAGGTGCAGCTCTACAAGGAAGAGCCGGAACTGTACGATTTACTGGCGAAAGCCTATGCGGAGCAGGGCAAGATGACCTTGCAGCACATGGCGCTGGCCGAATCCTACGTGCTGCAGGGCGCCACGATGGCCGCGCTGGACCAGCTGACGATCGCCCGCAAGTCGACGGATGCGACCTTCTATGACCAGGCCGTGATCGATGCGCGCGAGCGCGAATTGCAGGAAAAGCGCCGCGAACAGATCAAGGACCAGAAGGGCTGACGCCTATTCGGCTTGCGGCATCGGCTGGAAGTCGAAGGTTTGCGGCACGGCGTCGTAGCGCAGCGGCTGCACGGTGATCTCCTTGCCGTCATGTAATAGAGTCAGCTTGCCCCGGCGCTCTTCCAGCCACGCCAGCAAGGCCTCGTCGCTGGCCGCCTGGCCATCGACGTGCAGGGCGTCCAGCACTTGCGCCATGTCGCGGTCATCGACCTGCGCCACGATATGATCGTTGCGCAGGATCAAGACGCCGTTGTCGCACCAATACACCTGCTCGATCTGTTCCAGCGGCGCGCCCGTCTGCAAGACAAAACCGTGCCGCGGATCGCTGCGGGCGATGTAGGGCGTCGCTTCCAGATTTACATACACGCGCTGCGGGCCGTTCTGGAAGAACCAGCAGCCGCGTTCGTCATGGCCGTAATTGCGGTTGATAAATCCCAGCAGTGCTGCATGGGCGATCTTGTCGCCAGGCAGTTGTCGCTGTTGCGCCTGCTGGTCGCGCATGCGCCAGTGGCCGCGCGCATCCAGGCGCAGCCAGCCGTAGCAGTGGGGTACGTTCGGCCATTTGGCCAGGGCCTGCTTGACGAGTTCATCCATGTGTAGCGTTTTCCGTGTGCGTTTGCGAACTGCCAGCGTGACAGCTTTGCGGCGTCGATGGCGCCGTGTTGCCGCCTTCAAAAAAATGGAGCAGGCGCTGCGGCAGCCAGCGTGTGCTTCCCGGTAACTTACCTGCCGCAAAGCCGACGTGGCCGCCGTGGCGCGGATACTCGAGCGTGACCGTCGGCGCGGCGCTGCGCGGCAGGAAGCGCCCGGGCAGGAAGGGGTCGTTTTGCGCGTTCAGCACCAGGGTCGGCACGGTGATGTCCTGCAAGACGTGCTTGGCGCTGGCGCGGTGCCAGTAATCGTCGGCGTCGCGGTAGCCGTGCAGGGGCGCCGTGACGACATTGTCGAAGGCGTGCAAGTCGCGCGCGGCCAGCATGGCGTCGCGCGCAAACAGGCCGGGGAATTGCTCCAGCTTGGCCAGGCATTTCGGTTTGAGCGTGTTCAAAAACATGCGCGTGTAGAACCGGTTGGCGCCGGACGACAGGGCCTTGCCCCCTTGCGCCAGGTCCAGCGGGGCGGACACGGCCGCCGCCGCATCGATGAAATCGGCCTGGTGCTGCGACTGGCCCAGCCAGCACAGCAGGGCGTTGCCGCCCAGCGAGACGCCGGCCGCGTAAAACTTGCCTGTCGCGCGTGGGCGCAGGCGCTGCACGATCCAGTCCACTTCCTGCGCATCGCCCGAATGGTAAAAGCGGGGCGCCAGATTCGCTTCGCCCGAGCAGCCGCGAAAATGCGGCACGGCGCCCGACCAGCCGCGCGCGGCCACCTTGGCCATCAGGGCGCGCGCGTAATGGCTGTTCGACGAGCCTTCCAGGCCGTGGAACAGCAGCACGAAGGGCTGGCCCGGCTGGCCGTCGACCAGGTCGACGTCGACGAAGTCGCCATCGGGCGCTTGCCAGCGTTCACGGCGGAAGGCCACGGCCGGCTTGGCGAGGCACACGGCAGGATAAATCGTCTGCGCGTGGCCGCCTGGTAGCCACAGCGGGGCGGTGTAGGGGGCGTTGTCAATAAGAGGCAAAGACATCAGTGCAGGATCTGCGTCCCCGCAACGTCGGCCGGCGCGCCACCGGGGGCGATGGAGGCGTGGTGCAGCACGATGCGCCAGCCGCGCGGCGTTTTCACGTACACATTCGTCGCCAGCAAGTGCGCCGGGCCGCCTTCTTCCTGGGTGACGCCTTCGATGACGGTGTGCACCGAACTCATCAGATTGTGCGTTTCATGCAGCTGCGCCGGCACGATGTGCAGGCCGCCGCCCGCCAGGATGGTTTCCCACGAGGCGCGGATGGCGGCATGGCCGATCAGGCGCGCGCCGCCCGGGTGGATGCAGACGATCTCTTCATCGTCGGCCCATAGCGCCATCAGCGCTTCGAGGTCGGCGCGGTGCAAGGCATCGTAGAACGCCGTTTCGACTTCGGCGGCGCTGCCATTGAGTTCTTTCAGACGTTTCATGACGACTCCGGGCTGGTGCACATAAAAACGGCGCGCTGGGGGCGCGCCGCTGGGCAGTTTAATGGTGGCCGGCGCTGGCGCCTTCCTTCAGAGTGTAGGCCGTGCCGCAGTACGGGCACTTGGCGATACCGTCTTTGTTGAATTCCAGGAACACGCGCGGATGCGACGACCACAGCGGCATGGCCGGGTTAGGGCAGTGGGCGGGCAAGTCTTTACTGTCGAGTTCGACCGCAGGCTGGGTGGTTTTTGTCATCTTGTCATGCTCCGTGAGGCTGTATGGATGGAAGTCGGCTGCTGCCAAAAGCACGATTTTAACGGATTCAGGCAGACAGCAAAAATCATGGCTAAAATGGCGGCTTGACCATCTTCGGCTGCGGCGCGGGTTTTCGCGGAAATATGGCAGCTGCAGCGCCACACTGACTGGATTTGCCTTGCCGGTATCACCGTTGCCGCCCATGTCGTCTTGCACCATTGTTGTGCAGTTACCACACTCAGCCTACCGGGGGCTCGCATGAACACCCGCGTGAACGCCGTCCCGGCCCCCAACGACGATGCCTTGCTGAAAGATGCCTGGCGCGCCGGCCTGAACCTGGGCGCGCCCACCCTGCTGGGCATCGCCGCCTGGGGCATGGTGGTGGGCGTGGCCATGGTGAAAAGCGGCCTGAGCGTGGCGCAGGCGGGGGCCATGACCCTGTTTGTCTTTGCCGGCTCGGCCCAGCTCGCGTCCTTGCCCCTGCTGGCCGCGCAAGCGCCCGTGTGGGTGATCTTCGCCACGGCCCTCGTCGTCAATTTGCGGTTTGTTATCTTTTCCGTGCTGCTGGCCCCCCATTTCGCCCATCTGCCGTGGCGCCAGCGCTTTGCGCTTGGCTATGTGGCGGGCGACATCACCGTGGGCCTGTTCCTGCAGCGCTACCCGCATGAAACGCCGGACCCGGCCAAGCTGCCTTTCCTGAAAGGCTTGATCTACCCCAACTGGCTGGCCTGGCAAACCGGTTCCTTCATCGGCATCGTGCTGGGCGCTATCGTGCCGGCCGAATGGGGTCTGGGCTTTGCCGGGACCCTGGCGATCCTGTGCGTGACGATACCGCTGATCCTCAGCCGCGCCGCCCTGTGCGGCGTGCTGGTGGCGGGCGCGGTCGCCGTGCTGGCCTTCAGCCTGCCCTATAAACTGGGCTTGCTGGTGGCCGTGGTGGTGGGCATGGTCAGCGCCATGGCCGTGGAAGAATTGACAGAAAAATGGACAAAACGCCATGTTTGACGGCATAGCCTGGGGCAGGAGCGACGTGTGGATCGCCATCGCCGTGCTGGTGGTGGCCACGGCCGCCACGCGCAGCACCTTCTGGCTGATCGGCCACCACCTCACCATTCCGCGCCGCGTGGGCGAGATGCTGCGCTATGCGCCGGCCTGCGCGCTGGCGGCCATCATCGCGCCCGACATGCTGATGGAAGGGCAGCAAATCCACTTGGAGTTGTCGAATCTGAAACTCTTGTCGGGTATTGCCGCCACGCTCTTTTTCGTGATCCGCCGCAATATGCTGCAAACCATCGTCTTCGGCATGCTGGTTTTCACGGGCTTGCGACTGTTGCACGTTTTTCAGTAAAGCAGGACAAATCGGGGATTTGGTCTGGTCATTGCGGTAAAATAGCGCACTTCCTTCCACTCGTCATCTGGATCGCCATGTCAGCTGTTCTCAACTTCATCCGTCTGCAAGATTTGATCGCCCAAAATGCACTGCAAGGCAAGCGCGTGTTTATCCGCGCCGACCTGAACGTCCCGCAAGATGACAGTGGCAAGATCACCGAAGATACGCGCATCCGCGCGTCGGTGCCGGCCATCCGTGCCGCCCTCGACGCTGGCGCCGCCGTCATGGTGACGTCGCACCTGGGCCGTCCGACGGAAGGCGAGTTCAAGCCGGCCGACAGCCTGGCGCCCGTGGCGGCCCGCCTGTCCGAGCTGCTGGGCCAGGAAGTTGCACTGAAACAAGACTGGGTCGATGGCGCCGGCCTGGAAAACCTGGCCGCCGGCCAGGTGGTCCTGCTGGAAAACGTGCGCGTCAACAAGGGCGAAAAGAAAAACAGCGATGAGCTGGCGCAAAAAATGGCGAAATTGTGCGATATCTACGTCAATGACGCGTTTGGCACGGCCCACCGCGCCGAGGCGTCCACGCACGGCATCGCCAAGTTCGCCCCTGTCGCCTGCGCCGGCCCGCTGCTGGCCGCCGAACTCGATGCGCTGGGGAAAGCGCTGCACGCGCCGGCCCGTCCATTGCTGGCCATTGTTGCTGGTTCGAAAGTATCGAGCAAGCTGACCATCCTGAAAGCCCTGTCCGACAAGGTCGATAACCTGATCGTCGGCGGCGGCATCGCCAACACCTTCATGAAAGCCGTTGGCTTGAATGTCGGCAAGTCGCTGGTGGAAGCGGAACTCGTCGACGAAGCGAAAGCCATCATCGACATCATGGCCAAACGGGGCGCGCAAGTGCCGATTCCCGTCGACGTCGTGTGCGCCAAGGAGTTTTCGCCGACAGCCGCCGCCACCGTCAAGGACGTGGCCGACGTGGCGGATGACGACATGATTCTCGATATCGGCCCGAAAACGGCCGACCTGCTGGCGCAGCAGATCGCCGCCGCCGGCACCATCGTGTGGAACGGTCCCGTTGGCGTGTTCGAGTTCGACCAGTTCGGCAACGGCACCAAGACCCTGGCCTTGGCCATTGCCGAGTCGAAAGCATTCTCGATCGCCGGCGGTGGCGACACCCTGGCGGCGATTGCCAAATACGACATTACGGATAAAATCAGCTATATCTCGACGGGCGGCGGCGCTTTCCTGGAGTTCCTGGAAGGCAAGACTTTGCCTGCCGTAGAGATTCTGATGCAACGCGCAGGCTAAGAACACCTGATTAAACCTACTGCGCGTCATGATTTGCGGCCTCCGATGCTCACTGTGCATGCGCACAGCTCCGCGTCTCGGCCACAACTCATTGCCGCTCGCTACGGTTTTCTCAGATGTTCGAGACTGTGGAATGATGAATAGACCAAGCGCAGCCTGACCGCTGCGCTTTTACCTTGCCGGCTGATGTCTCAAACCGGCCTTGCTCACCTTCGCTCGCGCACAAGGATTCCTATGCCACGTGGTACAAAAATCGTAGCAACAATCGGCCCCGCCTCCACCGACTTCGATATCCTGGTTAAAATGATACGTGCGGGCGTCGATGTGGTGCGCTTGAATTTTTCCCACGGCAAGGCGCAGGACCATATCGACCGCGCCGCGCTGGTGCGCCTGGCGGCGGCCGAGTGCGGCCGCGAAGTGGCCATCATGGCCGATATGCAAGGGCCGAAGATTCGTGTCGGCAAGTTTGAAAACACCCGCATCCAGCTGGAAGCGGGCGAGCGCTTCATCCTCGACGCCAAGTGGGGCGAAAACGGCGAGCTGGGCAATCAGGAACGGGTCGGCCTCGACTACAAGGCCCTGCCGCGCGACCTGCACAAGGGCGACGTGCTGCTGCTGAACGACGGCCTCATCGTGCTGATCGTCGAGCGCATCCACGGCAGCGAAATCCACACCACCGTGAAAATCGGCGGCGAGTTGTCGAACAACAAGGGCATCAACCGCCAGGGCGGCGGCCTGTCCGCGCCCGCGCTGACGGCCAAGGATATGGAAGATATCAAGACGGCCATGAGTTTCCAGGCCGACTATCTGGCCATTTCCTTCCCGAAATGCGCGACCGACATGGAAATGGCGCGCCAGCTGGCCAATATCGCGGGCGAACCGTACCACCACAAGCCGATGATGATCGCCAAGATCGAGCGGGCGGAAGCCATTCCTGCGTTGCAAGAGATTCTTGACGCCTCCGACGGCATCATGGTGGCCCGTGGCGACCTGGCCGTGGAAGTGGGCAATGCGGCCGTGCCGGCCTTGCAAAAGCGCATGATCAAGATGGCGCGCGCGTCGAACAAATTAGCCATCACGGCCACGCAGATGATGGAGTCGATGATCGTCAACGCCGTGCCGACCCGCGCGGAAGTGTCCGACGTGGCGAATGCCGTGCTCGACGGCACGGATGCCGTCATGACGTCGGCGGAAACGGCCTCGGGCAAGTACCCGATCGAGACGGTGGAAATGATGGCTGCCATCTGCGTGGAAGCGGAACAGTCCGAATACAACAAGCTCGATGCCGATTTCCTCAACGTCACGTTTACCCGCATCGACCAGTCGATCGCCTACGGCGCCCTGTTTACAGCCCATCACCTGCGCGTAAAAGCCATCGTGGCGCTGACGGAATCCGGTTCCACCGCCTTGTGGATGAGCCGCCACAGCATCGACACGCCGATCTACGCGCTCACGCCCAGCGTCACGACTTTGCGCAAAGCCGCGCTGTACCGCAATGTTCGGGCGTATCATCTGATGCAGAACGCCCCCAGCGCGCAAGTGCTGAAGCTGGCGGAAGATTTACTCGTGGAACAGGGTATCGTCAGGAAGGGCGACATGATCGTCGTCACCTGGGGCGAGCCGATGGGCCAGGTGGGTGGCACGAATGCATTGAAAATCGTCAAGGTTGGCGACCTCGATGCCGTGCTGATCTGAGGTAAAGAATTCAGGCGCCGCCGCGGTCATGAACCGCGAAGCGCCGCAACGGTTTCTATTGTTATCTGGAGTATTACCATGTCTCTCGTATCCATGCGTCAACTGCTGGACCACGCCGCCGAAAACGGTTATGGCATTCCTGCTTTCAACGTCAACAACCTGGAACAAGTGCAAGCCATCATGGCCGCCGCCGATGCCTTGAACTCGCCGGTGATCATGCAGGCGTCCGCCGGCGCGCGCAAGTACGCCGGTGAAGCATTCCTGCGCCACCTGATCGACGCCGCCGTCGAAGCGTATCCGCACATCCCCGTCGTCATGCACCAGGATCACGGCCAGTCGCCAGCCGTCTGCATGGCCGCCATCCGCTCGGGTTTTACTTCCGTGATGATGGACGGTTCGCTGGAAGCGGACGGCAAGTCGGTCGCTTCCTACGAATACAACGTGGAAGTGTCGCGTGAAGTGGTGAAATTCTCGCACGCCATCGGCGTGACGGTGGAAGCGGAACTGGGCGTGCTCGGTTCGCTGGAAACCATGAAGGGCGATAAGGAAGACGGCCACGGCGCCGACGGCACCATGACGCGCGAGCAACTGTTGACGGACGTGGCGCAAGCGGCCGACTTCGTGCAGCGTACCCAGTGCGACGCCCTGGCCATCGCCATCGGCACCTCGCACGGCGCCTACAAATTCACGCGCAAGCCGACGGGCGACATCCTGGCCATCGACCGCATCAAGGAAATCCACGCGCGCATCCCGAACACCCATCTGGTGATGCATGGTTCCTCGTCGGTGCCGCAGGAATTGCTGGCCATCATCCGCGAATTCGGCGGCGACATGAGGGAAACCTACGGCGTGCCAGTGGAAGAAATCCAGGAAGGCATCCGTCACGGCGTGCGCAAGATCAACATCGACACCGACATCCGCCTGGCGATGACGGCCGCGATCCGCAAGTACCTGTTTGAAAACCCATCGAAATTCGACCCGCGCGACTACCTGAAGCCAGCCCGTCTTGCTGCAGAGCAAATCGTGCGCGCCCGCATGCAGGCATTCGGCTGCGAAGGCCAGGCGTCGAAAATCAAGGCCATGCCACTGGAAAAAATGGCCGAGCGCTACAAGGCCGGCGAGCTGTCGCAAATTGTGAAGTAAAATTCTGTCTGGAACGGGCCGGAAGCAATGCTCCGTGCCCGATTTTCTCGACCGGCGGGCGCCTTCCCTGCCTGCCGGTTTCGTTTCATCCAACTATTCCCCCGCTATGAACAGCCTCTATCAGACTTCCATCCACTCCCTGCCATTGCTGGGCCACGGCAAGGTCCGCGACAACTACGCCGTTGGCGACGACAAGATCCTGATCGTCACCACGGACCGCCTGTCGGCCTTCGATGTCGTCATGAACGAGCCTATCCCCGGCAAGGGCAAGGTCCTCAACCAGATGAGCGACTTCTGGTTCGAGAAACTGGGCCATATCGTGCCGAACCACCTGACCGGCGTGGCGCCGGAATCCGTGGTGGCGCCCGAGGAAGTGGAGCAAGTCAAGGGCCGCGCCGTGGTGGCCAAGCGCTTGAAGCCCATCATGGTCGAGGCAGTCGTGCGCGGCTACATCATCGGTTCGGGCTGGAAAGATTACCAGGATACGGGCAGCATCTGCGGCATCGCGCTGCCGGCCGGCCTGCAACAGGCGGAAAAGCTGCCGGAACCGATCTTCACCCCGGCGGCCAAGGCCGAGCTGGGCGAGCATGACGAGAACATCAGCTTTGCTGAAATGGAAGAGCGCATCGGCGCCGACCTGGCCGCCAAGATGCGCGACGTCGCCATTGCCCTGTACAAGACGGCCGCCGAGTACGCGGCCACGCGCGGCATCATCATCGCCGACACCAAGTTTGAATTCGGCCTGGACGACAATGGCGTCATGCATCTGATGGATGAAGTGCTGACGGCCGACTCCTCGCGCTTCTGGCCCGCCGATTCCTACCAGCCCGGCATTTCGCCACCCTCGTTCGACAAGCAATTTGTGCGCGACTACCTGGAAACGCTGACCTGGGGCAAGACCGCACCGGCGCCCGCGCTGCCGGCCGACGTCATCGAAAAAACCCAGGCCAAGTACTTCGAAGCCATCGAACGCCTGACGGGCGAGAAGCTGAAGGCCTGAGATGACTGAGCAGAATAAGCCGCTGGTCGGCGTCATCATGGGCTCGTCCTCGGATTGGGACGTGATGCAGAATGCTGTTGCAATGCTGAAACAGTTTGGCGTGCCATACGAAGCGCAGGTCATTTCCGCGCACCGCATGCCCGACGAGATGTATGCGTACGCGAAAAGCGCGCGCGCGCGCGGCTTGCGCGCCATCATCGCCGGCGCCGGCGGCGCCGCCCACCTGCCTGGCATGGTGGCGGCGATGACCATCGTGCCCGTGCTGGGCGTGCCCGTGCCATCGAAATATCTGCGCGGCGAAGATTCCATGCTGTCGATCCTGCAAATGCCCAAGGGCGTGCCCGTGGCCACCTTCGCCATCGGCGAAGCGGGCGCGGCCAATGCTGCGCTGACGGCGGTGGCGATGCTTGCCGCCAACGACGACGCCCTGGCCGACCGCCTGGAAGCCTTCCGCGCCACGCAAACGGCCGCCGCCAAGGCCATGGTCTTGCCTGAATAATGTGTTTGAAAAATAATGAATAGTAAATCGACTTCCCCATTGCTGCCCGCCGCCAACCCACCGGCGTGGCTGGGCGTGATGGGCGGCGGCCAGCTCGGCCGCATGTTTGCCCAGGCCGCCCAGAGCATGGGCTACCAGGTGGCTGTGCTGGAACCGTCCGACGCCTGCCCTGCGGGGCAGGTGGCGCAGCGCCTGGTCCATGCCGGCTACGGCGATGCAGCCGGGCTCGACGCCCTGGCCGCGCAATGCCTGGCCGTCACCACGGAATTCGAGAACGTGCCGGCCGACAGCCTGTCGCGCCTGGCCGAACGCGTGTTTGTCGCCCCCAACGCCCACGGCGTGTCGGTGGCGCAGGACCGCATCGCGGAAAAGCGTTTCTTTGTCGCCTGCGCCGCGAAATCCGGCGTGCTGCCGGCGCCGCACATGGTGATTGCCACGCAGGACGATATCGACAACATCGCCGACGACTTGCTGCCAGGCATCCTGAAAACCGTGCGCATGGGCTATGACGGCAAGGGCCAGTACCGCGTGCGCACGCGCGACGAGGTGCGCGCCGCGTTCGCGGAAATGGGCGAGGTAACTTGCTTGCTGGAAAAGATGCTGCCGCTGGCCTATGAAGTGTCGGTGCTGACGGCGCGCGGCGTGGACGGCGCCTCGGTCGTGTATCCGATCGCCGAAAACGTGCACCGCGACGGCGTCTTGTTTACCACCACGGTGCCGGGCCCGAACGTGTCGGACGAGAGCGCCGCCAGGGCGCAGCGGGCGGCGCAGGCCATGGTTGCCGAACTCGGCTATGTCGGCGTGCTGTGCATCGAATTTTTCGTGCTCACCGACGGCAGCCTGGTGGTCAACGAAATGGCGCCCCGGCCGCACAACAGCGGCCACTACACGATGGATGCCTGCGTCACCAGCCAGTTCGCGCAGCAGGTGCGGGCCATGGCGCGCCTGCCCTTGGGCGACGTGCGTCAGCATTCGCCGGCCGTGATGCTCAACCTCCTCGGCGACGCCTGGTTTGCCGACGGCAGCGATGTCGCCTGCGAACCGGCCTGGGACCGCATCCTGGCCCTGCCGGGCGCGTGCCTGCACCTGTACGGCAAGGACGATCCGCGCCGTGGCCGCAAGATGGGCCATTTGACCTTCATCGCGGCCAGCTTGCCGGAGGCGCAGCAGCGCCTGCGCGACGCTTGTCTGATCCTGGGAATCGCGCCGTGAGCGTGCCCGCACAAGATCTGGCGGCGGCCGCCGCCGTGCTGGAGGCGGGCGGCCTCGTCGCCTTCCCCACAGAAACGGTGTACGGCCTGGGTGCCGATGCGGAAAACCCGGCCGCCGTGGCGCGCATCTATGAAGCCAAGGGCCGTCCATCGGACCATCCCGTGATCGTCCACGTGGCGCCCGGCGCCGACTTGGCGCACTGGTCCGACGACATCCCCGAGGAAGCACGGCAGCTGGTGGCCGCCTTCTGGCCCGGTCCGCTGACCCTGATCGTCAAGCGCGCCGCGCATATCCCCGACGCCGTTTCCGGCGGCCAGGATACGGTGGGCTTGCGCTGCCCGTCGCATCCGGTGGCTATCGCCTTGCTACGCACGTTCAAGGGCGGCAAGGGCGGCCTGGCGGCGCCGTCGGCAAACAAGTTCGGCAATGTCAGCCCCACCACGGCGCAGCACGTGCGCGATGAATTCGCGGCGGAACTCGACAGCGGCTTGCTGGGCCTGGTCCTCGACGGCGGGCAGAGCGACGTGGGCATCGAGTCGACCATCGTCGACCTGTCGCGCCTGGCCACGCACGGTCCCGTGCTGTTGCGTCCCGGGCATATCAGCAGTGAGCAGATCGCCGCTGTCATCGGCCGCGCGCCGGCAGTTGCCGACGCGGCCGCGCCACGCGCCTCGGGTACCCTGGAATCGCACTACGCGCCACATACGCCTGTTGCGATGCAGCACAGCGACGACGTGCGCGCCACCTTGAACCGCCTGCTCAACGACGGGCGCCGCGTGGCCCTGATCCACTACTCGGATCTGCCGCCGGCCAGCGCCAGCGTGCGCCTGGCGGCCAGCCCGGAAAATTACGCGCATGCGCTGTATGCCTCGCTGCGCACGATGGACCAGGTCGGCGCCGAGCTGATACTCGTCGAAGCACCGCCCACCGGCCCCGCCTGGCTGGGCGTGAACGACCGTTTGCGGCGTGCCGCGTTCGGCTCAAGTGGTATCTTGCAGCAATTTCTATCCGCCTCATAAAAAGCCCCGCAAGGGGCTTTTTCTTGATGCAGCGCAATAGAGATGCTTGCCACGAAACATATTAAATCCTCCATAATTCAGCGGATCGCCCCGTCATGACGGGGCGCTGGCGGTGTTGTTATTTCGTTGATTTTTAAAACATATTTTCTATACAAGCCTGAGGAACGATGGCATATTAGTTGGGTAGCGAATAGCACGCCCGTTCGTTTAGAAACCAGAAAAAAGACCGAGGAGACAAAATGCATCAAACAAAATTCGCGCTGGCCGTGCTGGCTGCGGCTGTCCTGGCAGGTTGCGGCGGCGCCAGTGGCGGTGATCAAACCTTGAAAGTCAAATACACGGCGCAGGTGTCGTTCGGCGACAGCCTGTCCGATGTCGGTTCGTATGCCGTGGGCACGGTGCTGGCGAAAGGTGGCGGCAAGTTCACCATCAATGGCGACAATACCAAGATCAATCCTGAACTGACGGGCAAGAACTGGACCGAGCACCTGGCCGCACAATTCGGCCTGGCCGCGCCATGCGCCGCCGAGACCGGCCTGGAAGGCAATGCGGCGAAGGGCTTGTCCGTGCCGCGCGTCAAGCATCCTGGCTGCTACGGCTACGCCATGGGCGGTTCGCGCGTGACCAACCCCGTCGGTCCGAACAACAAGCTGACGGGCAGCGAGCTGGGTGCCCTGACCGTGCCCGTGGTGACGCAGATCGCGAACCACCTGGCCGCTTCCGGCGGCAAGTTCAGCGGCACGGAAGCCGTCTTCGTGATGGCCGGCGGTAACGACGTGCTGTACCAGCTCGGTGCATTGCAGGCCGGCGCAACGGCGGCCGGCACGAAGGCGGGCGCCGATGCGGGCGCCAAGGCTTTTGCCACCAACCTGACCCTGGCCCTGGCCGCCGGCGCGCCCAATCCCACCACGGCCGCCGCCTCCATCGGCGCCGCTATCCAGACGGCCAGCGCGGCGCCTGGCGCCACGTCGGCGACCATCGTCGGTGCCGCCGTGCAAGCTGCTGTCATCGCTGGCAATACGGCCGTTGCCTCGCCCACCGTGTATGGCCCGCTGGTTACCAAGGCGCAAGCCGATGCGACGGTTACCGGCAATGCTGCCGGCGCCAAGGCCGGCGCCGACTACGCTGCGGCCCAAGGGCCATTGCTGATTGCCGCCATGAAACAAGCGGGTACTGAGCTGGTGGCGCTGGTCAAGGACCAGATCATCGCCAAGGGCGCCAATTATGTGGTGGTCAACAATCTGCCTGACGTGGCCGGCACGCCATCGGGCCTGAGCAAGGATGCCAATACCAAGGCACTCATCAATGCCATGGTCAGCGCCTTCAATGGCGAACTGAGCGGCGGCCTGAACGGCAATGCGAAAGTCTTGCTGGTCGACGTGTTTGCCGTCAGCCATGACCAGGGCACCAACCCTGGCCCGTATGGCTTGACGAATGTCAGCGAGACGGCATGCGACTTGAGCGCACCAGGCAATATCCTGGGCAGCTCGCTGGTCTGCAATGGCACGAACCTGAAAGCGGGCGACGTCAGCCACTACTCGTATGCCGACGATGTGCACCCTACGCCGTTCAACAACCTGTTGCTGGCCCGTTATGTGGCCAAGGACATGGTCGTGCGGGGCTGGCTGTAAGGAATCGCCGCGCCAGCCGCGTCCCGGGGACGTGGCTGGCGCTGGCAGCGACAAGACTGGATAGCCCGGCTATCCGCACATAATGATCAGGAGACAAGATGAAAAATCGTTTGAATACCGCTGTACGCGTGCTGGCCGCCGCCGCCGCGATGGCCATGGCGACGGGCGCTTCGGCGCAAAGCGCGGGCACCTGGATGGCCAAGGTCGGCGTCAACAAGATCACGCCCCACGTCGACAGTGGCGACATTTCCGCGCCGGCACTGCCGGGCACGAAGGCCGACGTCAAGTCCGATACCAAGCCTATCCTGACCTTTGCCTACATGATCACGGACAATATTTCCGCTGAAATGATCCTGGGCGTGCCGTACAAGCATGACCTGATGGGCGATGGTTCCATCAAGGGCACGGGCAAGCTGGGCACGGCGGAAGCCTTGCCGCCGACGGCCTTCATCCAGTACCGTTTCTTCCAGCCGAACGCGATGATCCGTCCTTACGTGGGCGCGGGTTTGACGTATGCTTATTTTCAGAAGGAAAGAGGTTCGGGCCAGATGACGGCCTTGCTGGATCCGGGTGGATCGCCCGTGACCTACCGCATGGACAACAAGCTGGCCGGCAGTCTGGTGGTCGGCAGCACGCTGTCCTTCAACGAGCGCTGGTTTGCCGACGTGGCCGTGGTCAAGACCTTCCTGAAAACCAAGGCGAAATTCTCGACGGGGCAGACGCAGGACATCAAGCTCGACCCGCTCGCCGTGAGTGTCAGTATCGGGTATAAATTTACCCTGTAAAACAAAAAATCCGCCTCGGCGGATTTTTTTTGTCCCGCTCAGGCTGGCGGTGTGTTGAACTGTCCATTGTGGAAGATCAAGGGCGCTTGCGCCGTAAACGCGCATTGTTCCACTTCGCCCACGAAAATGACGTGGTCGCCTTCGGGATAGCGGCTGCGGTTGTGGCATTCGAACCAGGCCGACGCGCCTTTCAGGATGGGCTGGCCCGTGCGCGACAGCTCATACTCGACGTCGTCGAAGGGATTCGGCGTACGGCGGGCGAAGCGCTGCGCCAGTTCCGCCTGCTCGGCGCCCAGCACATTGATGACGTAGTGCGAGTTGCCGCTGAAGATGGGCATGCTGTTCGCCACGGAACCGAGGCTCCACAGCACCAGCGGCGGCGACAGCGAGACGGAATTGAAGGAGCTGGCCGTCAAGCCGCGGAAACTGCCGTCGGCCAGGCGCGTCGTAATGACCGTCACGCCGGTGGCAAACTGCGACAATGCCTGGCGGAAATGTGTCGTATCGAATTCTTGCGCTGGCGCGCGGGGAGAGCGTGTGTTCATGGGTGACCTGTCTATTTGCTGACATTATGCCAAAAATCGGCAATGCCAGCGCAATCGTGGCCGGCATGCCCCATATGTGCGGTGCGCCACGCGCAGTTTCAAGCGGCGCTGCAGGCCATGGCGCTTTGCGTTACAGTAATGAAATGATATGTCGCACAGGCGTTGCGGGAGGGCATCATGACTCAACAGATAGAAGTGGCGGTACTGGGCGGCGGCTGTTTCTGGTGCCTGGCCGCCGTGTATGGGGAAGTGCGCGGCGTGACGCGCGTCGAGTCCGGCTACACGGGTGGGAGCGTGCCCAACCCCACATATGATCAGGTATGTACGGGCGAGACGGGTCACGCGGAAGTGGTGCGGCTGGAATTCGATCCCGCCGTCATCAGCTATCACGACTTGCTGGAAATCTTTTTTACCTTGCATGACCCCACCACCCTGAACCGGCAGGGCAACGATGTCGGCACGCAATTTCGCTCCGTCATCTATTACCAGTCGGCCGAACAGGAAAGCGTGGCGCGCAAGGTGCTTGCCGAGATGGCCGGCGTGTGGGATGCGCCGATCGTCACGCAGCTGGAACCGGCATCGGTCTTTTATCCGGCCGAGGATTACCACCAGAACTATGTCGAGCAGCATCCCTTGCAGGGGTATTGCGCCCTCGTCGTCGTGCCCAAGGTGGAGAAGTTCCGCGCCATGTACGCGGGGCGCCTGAAGTAAGCACCCCGCGCGCGCATCAGGATCAGGTCGCAAGCAGGGGCGCCGGTCTGGCGTCCTGCGCATACATGTAGTGGCGCGACCAGGGCAGGGCGGAAGAGCGCCGGCCCGCCTTCACGCAGACGATCTGGTACAGGCTGATCAAATCTTGCTCGAAGGCATAGGCGCAGCCGGCCAGGTAGACGTGCCAGATGCGGAAGCGCCGCTCGCCCGCCAGCGGACGGATCTGCTCGGCGTTGGCTTCGAAATTCTCCGTCCACAGGGCGCAGGTGCGCGCATAGTGGCGCCGCAGGTTTTCCACGTCCAGCACTTCCAGCCCCCCTTGCTGCATGGTCTTGAGCACATTGCCGATGTGCGCCAGCTCGCCGTGCGGAAACACATATTTTTCGATGAATTCCCCGCCCCCATACGGCGTTTCGCCATTCTCCGGGTCGGTCGAAGTGATGCCGTGGTTCATCGCCATGCCGTCCGGTGCCAGCAGCTTGTTGATGATGCCGAAATACTCGGGCAAATGCTTGAGGCCCACGTGTTCGAACATGCCCACGCTGGTGATGCGGTCGAACTGGCCCGTGACGTCGCGGTAGTCTTGCAGGCGGATATCGATCAGGTGCGCCAGGCCGGCCGCCGCCACGCGCTCGCGCGCCAGCGCATACTGGTTTTCCGACAGGGTCACGCCCACGCAGCGGGCGCCATATTGCTGTGCAGCACGCATGACGAGCGCGCCCCAGCCGCAGCCGATGTCGAGCAGGGTCTGGCCCGGCTGCAACTGGATTTTCTTCAGGATATGGTCGATCTTCTTGACTTGCGCCTGCGCCAGGGTTTCATCGCCGTGTTCGAAATAGGCGCAGGAATACACGAGGGCGGGGTCGAGGAATTGCTCGTAGAAGGCATTCGACACATCGTAGTGGTAGCGGATGGCTTCGGCATCCTTGTTCTTGTCGTGCGTAAAGCTGCGCACGATGCGGGCCAGCTTGCCTTCCGGTTTCAAGGTGTTGCGCGCCAGGGCATTGCAGATGGAAATCATGTCCTGGGCCGTGCCCTTGACTTCGATATTGCCTTCCACATAGGCCGAGCCCAGGTTGGCCAGCGAGGGGTTCAGCAGATAGCGGGCCGAGGCGACGGTCGGCAGGCGGATGGTGACGCGCGGCGTTTCGCTGGACAGGTCGACATGCTGGCCATTCCACAATTCTATGCGCAGCGGCAAGGCGGTCTTGCTGCGGATGCCGGCGATCCAGGACTTGAGTTGGTTTTGTACAAACAAAATGGCCTCCAATGTAGCGGCCGCCGTTGCGGCCGCAAATTGAGAAACAATGTCATTTAGTAACTTCTACCCTCATAGCCTACACCTATATTGACCAGCTTGCTTTGCGCCGCCTTGACTATGCGCTCAAGGCTGCAAGCGCTGCATGCTCCATTGCCCGTCCGCACCACGCGTAAACACGATGCGGTCGTGGAAGCGCGAACGGCGTCCCTGCCAGAACTCGATGCGTTCCGGCTGCAAGCGGTAGCCGCCCCAGTGGGCCGGACGCGGCGGCTGCGCATCGCCGACGGCGGCGGCCACGGCCTCGTAATTGCTTTCCAGCGCGGCACGGCTGTCAATGGGCGCGCTTTGCTGCGATGCAATCGCTGACAAGCGGCTTTGCACGGGGCGCACATTGAAATATTCATCGCTTTCGGCGGCCGTGGTTTTCACCACCGTGCCCTCGATGCGCACCTGCCGCTCCAGCTCGCCCCAGAAGAACAGCAGGGCGGCGTGCGGGTTGTGCTCGAGCTGCCGGCCCTTGTCGCTGTGGTAGTTCGTGTACCAGGTAAAGCCACGCTCGTCGAATTGCTTGATCAGCACGATGCGCGAGCTGGGCTTGCCCTCGGGACTGACGGTGGACAAGCTCATGGCGTTCGGTTCCAGCACCTGGGCCTTGACGGCTTCGGCAAACCATTTCTGGAACTGGGCGACGGGATCGGCCAGCACATCCGTCTCGCTCAGGCTGGACTGCACGTAATCGGTGCGCATGGCCGCCAGCACGGCGGCCGCGTCCGGCTGGGCGGCTGCGGGCGCTTCGGGCGCGATGCCGCGGCGGCGCTGCATGGCCGTGCCCAACTGCTCCATCTGCCGCGCGCTGAACAGGCGCTTGGCCATCGGCGCCAGCTGCCCCTCTTCCTTGCTCATGTGGGCCTGGTAGGCGGCCACATAGTCGCGCACGCCATGGGCGGACAGCTGCACGCCCGTGCCGGCGGCGATGGCGTCCAGTTCCGGGCGCAGGGTCAGCCAGGCCTGGTCCATGCGCTGGTGGTCGGCCAGGATCTCGGGCACCAGGGTCGCCAGCAGGGCCGCGTCCTCGCCCGTGGCGGTGGCCTGCAGCATGGGCATCAGATCCTGCTCTTCATCGTCATGGTGCAGATGGGCGGCTTGATTGAAATATTGCAACACTGCCTTGGCCGCCTGCTGCGCGTCCACCGTGTTGCCGTGCTGCACCAGATGCGCCAGCAGGTTTTGCAGGGTCGTCAGTTGCTTGCGGATCTTGTCGTGGCAATGCTTGAGCACGGCGATGGGCTGGTCAAAGCCGGGAACGGAGTCGAACAGGGGAGAGGTCATGGCGAGTTCTCGTGGTGAACGGTGTGGGGGCGCGGCGACAAACGGAGCTTGTCGCTGTGTCAATCCGGCTATTTTAGAATATCTGTCAGCGCAGTGTCCGTTAAAATGGCGCCATGCATACCTCCACCAATGAACTAATTTCCATGGACTTGACCGAGATCGATTTTGAACGGCGTTTCGGCGGCATTGCCCGCCTGTACGGCGCCCCCGCTTTGGCGCGTTTTCGCGCGGCCCACGTGTGTGTGATCGGCGTGGGCGGCGTCGGTTCCTGGATCGTCGAAGCGCTGGCGCGCAGCGCCATCGGCCGCCTGACCCTGATCGACCTCGATAATGTTGCCGAATCGAATATCAATCGCCAGATCCAGGCCATGAGCGACACCATCGGCAAGGCCAAGATCACGGCCCTGGCCGAACGCATCGAACTGATCAACCCGTTTTGCCAGGTCACGCAGATCGAGGATTTTATTGCCCCCGATAACCTTGAGCAGTTGCTGGGCGGGCGCGATTTCGACTACCTGGTCGACGCCATCGACAATGCCAAGGCGAAAGCGGCCGTGATCGCGTATTGCCGCGCGCGCAATCTGCCGATGCTGACCATCGGCAGCGCGGGCGGGCAGACGGACCCGACCCTGATCGCCGTGCGCGATTTGTCGAAGACGGAGCAGGAACCGCTGCTCAAGCGCGTCCGCAAACTGTTGCGCACCGAATATGGCTTTCCCCGTGGCGTGAAAAACAAATTCAATGTCGACGCCGTGTTTTCCATGGAACCGTTGAGCACGCCAGAGAGCGGGGAAGCGTGCGCCATCGATGGCACGCCTGCCGGCGTCACGGGCTTGAATTGCGCCGGCTTCGGTTCCAGCGTGGTGGTGACGGCCAGCTTCGGCATGGTGGCGGCCGCCCATGCGCTGAAAAGCTTGCGCCAGGACAAACTGGCTGCCGAGCCAGTGGCGGACGCCGCCTAAGCCAGTTTGCGGCTGGCCACGATGCGGTAGTCGCCGCTGCTTTTCAGCGATTCCACCAGCACCAGTTCGTCCGCCTGCCAGGCGATGGGCGCGAAGTCCTGGCTTGCCGGCGGCGGTGCCTGGCGCGCCAGGGTCACGTGCGGCGTAAAGCGGTCGTGCTCGAAGCGGGGCGCCAGCCTCTGTTGCGCCAGCGCGCGCATGCAGGCCGCGCGCAAGTCCAGCAGGGCCGGCGACGGCTGCGCCAGGGCGGCCCAGGCCAGCGCCAGCTGCGTGAAGTGGCTGGCGTGGTCGAACAGCAGGGGCATGGGGTGCGCCGGCAATTGTGCCAGGATCGCCAGCAGGGCCGGCAGGTCGCTGGCCGGGTGCTGGCCCAGGAAGGCCAGGGTCAGGTGCAGCTTGTCCGCGCGCACGGGCTTGCCTTGCAGGCGCGCCTGCCAGGCGGCCAGCGCCGCGCGCGTGGCCGCATCGGGCCACAACGCGTAAAACAGGCGGGGGCTATGGGTATCGGGCGACAAGTTTTTCCTATCGTTGCGGCGGTTTGCTATGATTGGCGTTCCCTGCCTCTTGCATTGGCAGGGATCTCACCGAAACTCACTGAAAGAATACATCATGACGCGTAGCTCCGTTTTGTTTGCCCTGATCTGCTCCGTCGCCGCGTCGCTGGCGCAGGCACAGGCGCCAGCGCCTGTTCCCGCCTCGGCCGTCTCGCTGAGCCCCGGCCCTGTCGCCGATAAATTGATTCTGATCGACAACAAGGTCGGCACGGGCAAGGAAGCGTCCGCCGGCAGCAACGTCACCGTGCATTACACGGGCTGGCTGTATCGTCCCCTGGCGAAAGATTCGCGCGGCAAGAAGTTCGACAGCTCCGTGGGCCGCGGCCCGTTCGACTTCCCGCTGGGCAAGGGCATGGTCATCAAGGGCTGGGACCAGGGTGTGGCCGGCATGAAAGTGGGCGGCAAGCGCACCCTGATCATTCCAGGCGAACTGGCCTACGGCCCGCGCGGCGCCGGCAATGGCGACATTCCGCCGAACTCGGCACTGATCTTCGACGTGGAACTGCTGGACGTTAAGTAATTGTTCAGTTTGGCGG
>NZ_JBWBYV010000008.1:0-65188 GCF_056174685.1 Janthinobacterium sp. BHSEK | reverse complement strand
CATCATCGTGTTCCTGAACAAGTGCGACCTGGTCGACGACGCAGAGCTGCTGGAACTGGTTGAAATGGAAGTGCGCGAGCTGTTGTCGAAGTACGAATTCCCAGGCGACGACCTGCCTATCATCAAAGGTTCGGCACGTATGGCGCTGGAAGGCAAAGAAGGCGAGATGGGCGTGGACGCAGTGCTGCGTCTGGCCGATGCGCTGGATGCCTACATCCCAACGCCAGAGCGCGCTGTTGACGGCGCCTTCCTGATGCCAGTGGAAGACGTGTTCTCGATCTCGGGCCGCGGTACCGTGGTGACCGGTCGTATCGAGCGCGGCATCATCAAGGTCGGCGAAGAGATCGAAATCGTCGGCATCACCGATACCGTCAAGACGACTTGCACCGGCGTGGAAATGTTCCGCAAGCTGCTGGACCAGGGTCAAGCGGGCGACAACGTTGGTCTGCTGCTGCGCGGCACCAAGCGTGAAGACGTGCAACGTGGTCAAGTGCTGGCCAAGCCAGGCTCGATCAAGCCGCATGCCCACTTCACCGGCGAGATCTATGTTCTGTCGAAAGACGAAGGCGGCCGTCATACGCCATTCTTCAACAACTATCGTCCACAGTTCTACTTCCGCACCACGGACGTGACCGGTTCGATCGAGTTGCCAGCAGACAAAGAAATGGTCATGCCAGGCGATAACGTGTCGATCACCGTCAAGCTGATCAACCCGATCGCGATGGAAGAAGGTCTGCGCTTCGCTATCCGCGAAGGCGGTCGTACCGTCGGCGCCGGCGTGGTTGCAAAAATCCTCGCATAAGGAAATGTTATGCTTCCACCCGGGGCGTCCTGGGTGGTAGAATAGCACTCCTCGAAAGTTTTACGTAGGGACGTAGCTCAATTGGCAGAGCGTCGGTCTCCAAAACCGAAGGTTGGGGGTTCGATGCCCTCCGTCCCTGCCACCGTCAAGGTGCAGGGCACCGAAAGTAGAAAAATGTCAAATCAATCCGTGCAAACCGTTAGCACGTCGAGTGACAAGATAAAAGTCGCGCTGGCAATAGTAGCTGCGATTGCAGGAGTAGTCGGGTTTTATTACCTGGCAGGCCAACCAGCTCTGGTGCGTGCAAGCGCGCTTGTGGCTGGTTTGGTTATTGCTGTTGCGCTCTTGTATGTCTCGACGACCGGCCGTGAATTTCTCAATTTCGCCAAAGAAGCTGTGCGCGAAACCAAGAAAGTCGTGTGGCCTACCCGCAAAGAAGCCACGCAGATTACTGCGATCGTGTTTGCCTTTGTGCTGGTCATGGCGATTTTCCTGTGGGGCACGGATAAATTGCTCGAGTTTTTGTTGTATGACGTAATTCTGGGTTGGAAAAAATAATGAGCGAAAATGTGCATGATGAAGCGGCGGACGAGTCCGTTCCGGGCGACGCTCCGGTAGCGGACACTGGTGCAGCGCTGAGCGTGCCAGTGAGCAGCAAGCGCTGGTATGTCGTGCATGCTTATTCCGGCATGGAAAAAAGCGTCATGCGCGCACTGACCGAGCGCATCGAGCGCGCGGGCATGCAAGACCAGTTCGGCCAGATCCTGGTGCCGATCGAAGAAGTCGTCGAAGTCAAGAATGGCGTGAAATCCGTCACCGAACGTCGTTTCTATCCTGGCTATGTGCTGGTTGAAATGGAAATGACGGACGAGAGCTGGCACTTGGTCAAGAACACCAGCAAGGTTACCGGTTTCATCGGTGGCAAGTCGAACAAGCCGACGCCGATCTCCGCGCGCGAAATCGATGCCATCATGCGCCAGATGCAGGAAGGTGTTGAAAAGCCCCGTCCCAAAACCTTGTACGAGGTGGGCGAGCAAGTGCGCATCAAGGATGGTCCGTTTACGGACTTCAACGGCAATGTCGAAGAAGTCAACTACGAGAAATCCAAAGTGCGCGTCTCGGTCACCATCTTCGGCCGCGCTACCCCGGTAGAGCTCGAATTCGGCCAGGTCGAAAAAGTTTAAGTTGTATCAGCGCCACCAGGAGCGCCGCAGCGGTCTCAGCGAAATCCGGTCAGAGGAGCCCCGCCAGGGTAGGATCGGCGGGGCGCTACTACTCAATCCAAGATAGGAGCCATCATGGCAAAGAAAATCATTGGTTTTATCAAGCTGCAAGTGCCAGCTGGTAAAGCAAACCCATCCCCACCAATCGGTCCAGCTCTGGGTCAACGTGGTCTGAACATCATGGAATTCTGCAAGGCCTTCAATGCACAGACCCAAGGTCTGGAGCCAGGCATGCCGATTCCAGTCGTGATCACCGCGTTTGCGGACAAGTCCTTCACGTTCGTGATGAAGACGCCTCCAGCAACCTACCTGATCAAAAAAGCTGCTGCGATCACCAAAGGTTCGCCGAAGCCACATACCGACAAAGTCGGTACGCTGACCCGCGCACAAGCTGAAGAAATCGCTAAATTGAAAACCCCTGATCTGACCGCTGCCGACATGGATGCTGCTGTACGCACCATCGCTGGTTCCGCTCGTTCGATCGGTATCACGGTGGAAGGTGTTGTATAATGGCTAAGTTATCCAAACGTATCAAGGCTTTGAAAGCCAAAGTCGACCGTACCAAAGTGTACGCCTTCGACAACGCTGTCGCTCTGATCAAAGAGTGCGCAACGGCCAAGTTCAATGAATCGATCGACGTATCGGTACAACTGGGCGTTGATCCTAAGAAATCCGACCAAGTGGTGCGCGGCTCCGTCGTGCTGCCAGCTGGCACCGGCAAAACCGTACGCGTGGCAGTATTCGCGTCGGGCGAAAAAGCGGAAGCTGCCAAGGCAGCTGGCGCCGACATCGTCGGTATGGAAGACCTGGCTGAGCAGATCAAAGCCGGCGACATGCCTTTCGATATCGTTATCGCTTCGCCAGATACCATGCGTATCGTTGGTACCCTGGGTCAGATCCTGGGCCCACGCGGCATGATGCCTAACCCGAAAGTCGGCACTGTTACTCCTGACGTCGCTACCGCCGTGAAAAACGCGAAAGCCGGTCAAGTTCAGTACCGTACCGACAAGTCCGGTATCATCCACGCTACCATCGGCCGTAAATCGTTCGCTGACGCAGATCTGAAATCGAATCTGGTCGCACTGATCGACGCACTGAACAAAGCCAAGCCAGCATCGAGCAAAGGCGTGTACCTGCGCAAAGTTTCGCTGTCGTCGACCATGGGCGCTGGCGTCCGTGTTGACCAGGCTAGCCTGGCAGCTTAAGTAACAGAATCAAGTCCTGTAGCGCCTTCGGGCGCTGCGGGCGCATCTTTGGGCTGTCTGCCCGGTGTCCGCACCAGGCAGGCAGACAATCAAAGACCGTTGGGCCGACTGCGATCGCACATGCAGAAGGTTAATAGGCTTGCCGGCAACGGCAAGTGCCCAACGCAGATGGTGTACCCGAACAAGTTTTGTAGTCCTCATGCTGCGTGAATCCATCCGCTCAGTTTAGTACTTCTTGACTTCGGACGCCGTGTTCGAACCGATGCAAGGCGCTCAACCACTCGGTTGTGATTGCCGAACATCATTTAAGGAGGTTGACCGTGAGTCTCAATCTGAATGACAAAAAGGCCGTCGTCGCCGAAGTTTCCGCACAAGTAGCAAATGCGCAAACGATCGTCGTGGCCGAATATCGTGGCATCCAGGTTGGTCACTTGACGCAACTGCGTGCTAAAGCGCGTGCCCAAGGCGTGTACCTGCGTGTGTTGAAAAACACTCTGGCTCGTCGCTCCGTTGAAGGTACCGCATTCGCCAGCCTGGCAGATGCCATGACCGGCCCGTTGATCTACTCGATCTCGGCCGATGCCGTTGCAGCAGCTAAAGTCATCGCTGACTTCGCTAAAACCAACGACAAACTGGTCATCAAAGCAGGTAACTACGCAGGCAAGCCGCTGGATACAGCTGCTGTCACCGCGTTGGCGAGCATTCCTAGCCGTGAAGTCCTCATTTCGCAGTTGTTGGGCGTTATGCTGGCTCCGGTTTCGGGCTTTGCACGTGGTCTGGCTGCCCTGGCAGCGAAAAAAGGCGAAGGCGCCGAAGCTCCTGCAGAAGCAGCAGCAGAAGAAGCCCCAGCAGCCGCTTAATTGCGCGCGCTTTTTTCTCTCAGTACCAATCTGATGTAACTAACGTAATAAATTTAGGAGTTTCAAAATGGCAATTAGCAAAGACGATATCCTGGAAGCAGTTAGCGCCATGTCCGTAATGGACCTGAACGACCTGGTTAAAGCATTCGAAGAAAAATTCGGCGTGTCCGCAGCAGCGATGGCTTCGGCCGGTCCTGCAGCAGGCCCAGCAGCAGCTGCTGAAGAGCAAACCGAGTTCAACGTTGTTCTGGACACCTTCGGCGCAAACAAAGTTGGCGTCATTAAAGCAGTTCGCGAAATCACCGGCCTGGGCTTGAAAGAAGCTAAAGACCTGGTCGATGGCGCACCAAAAACTGTGAAAGAAGCAGTGTCGAAAGCTGACGCTGAAGCTGCAGTGAAGAAACTGGTTGAAGCCGGCGCAACCGCTTCGATGAAGTAATATCTGTACTGGCGTCAGTTAGCGCCCGAGTCAAAGTCTGAGGTTTCCCCTCGCAAGGGGGGAAATCCGACTTTGGCTCCTTTGTCGTCTGCATCGTATTTGTCATGTAGTTGTAGCAGCAGTTTTTATTCGATTCAAGCCGGAAAGCAGAGCCTTGAGGTTTCGTCTGTGTCACACGCAGCGGTGCAAACGAACACTTGCAAAACCTGAATTTTCTATCCTTTCTGTCACTCACGGAGTGTCCATGCACTACTCATTTACTGAGAAGAAACGCATTCGCAAATCATTCGCGAAGCGCGCCAACGTTCACCACGTTCCGTTCCTGCTGGCGACCCAGCTCGAGTCTTATCATAGCTTCTTGCAAGAGGACATAGCACCGTCCGGCCGCAAGAATGATGGCCTGCAGTCGGCTTTCACCTCGATTTTCCCTATCGTGTCGCACAATGGTTTTGCGCGTCTCGAATTCTTGTCGTACGTTCTGGGCGATCCTGCCTTTGACGTCAAAGAATGTCAACAACGTGGCCTGACGTTCGCGTCGCCGCTGCGCGCGAAAGTGCGCCTGGTGATCCTGGACAAGGAATCGCCAACCAAGCCCGTCGTCAAAGAGATGAAGGAACAGGAAGTCTACATGGGCGAATTGCCGCTCATGACGACCACCGGTTCGTTCGTGATCAACGGCACGGAGCGGGTTATCGTTTCCCAGTTGCACCGTTCGCCTGGCGTGTTCTTCGAGCACGACCGCGGCAAGACTCACTCGTCCGGCAAGCTGCTGTTCTCCGCGCGTATCATTCCTTACCGCGGTTCGTGGCTGGACTTCGAGTTCGACCCGAAAGACATCCTGTTCTTCCGCGTCGACCGCCGCCGCAAGATGCCAGTGACGATTTTGCTCAAAGCCATCGGCATGTCGCACGAGCAAATCCTGGCCAATTTCTTTGTCTTCGACAATTTCAACCTGCGCTCCGAAGGCGCGGAAATGGAATTCGTCTCCGAGCGTCTGCGCGGCGAAGTGGCGCGTTTCGACATCGTCGACAAGTCGGGCAAGACCCTGGTGCTGAAAGACAAGCGTATCAACGCGAAACACGTGCGTGATATCGAAGCTGCCGGCATCAAGCACATTTCCGTACCTGAAGACTACCTGCTGGGCCGCGTATTGGCGAAGAATATCGTCGATGGCGACACCGGCGAAGTCGTCGCTTCCGCGAACGATGAGCTGACGGAAGACCTGCTGGGCCGCCTGCGCGATGCCAACATCTCCGAAATCCAAACGTTGTACACCAACGACCTGGATCAGGGCGCCTACATCTCGCAAACCCTGCGTATCGACGACACCGCCGACCAGATGGCTGCGAAAGTGGCGATCTACCGCATGATGCGTCCAGGCGAACCACCAACGGAAGACTCCGTTGAAGCGCTGTTCAATGGCCTGTTCTACAACTCGGACCGCTACGACCTGTCGGCCGTGGGCCGCATGAAGTTCAACCGCCGCATTGGCCGCGATGAACTGACGGGCGCCATGACCCTGTCGAACGAAGACGTGCTGGCCGTGATCAAGATCCTGGTGGAACTGCGCAATGGCCGCGGCGAAGTCGACGATATCGATCACCTGGGTAACCGTCGCGTACGTTGCGTGGGCGAACTGGCCGAGAATCAATTCCGCGCCGGCCTGGTGCGTGTTGAGCGCGCCGTCAAGGAACGCCTCGGTCAAGCCGAAGCGGACAACCTGATGCCGCACGACCTGATCAACTCGAAGCCGATTTCGGCCGCGATTCGCGAGTTCTTCGGTTCGTCCCAGCTGTCGCAGTTCATGGACCAAACCAATCCTCTGTCGGAAATTACCCACAAGCGCCGCGTATCGGCTCTGGGACCCGGCGGTCTGACACGCGAACGCGCCGGCTTTGAAGTGCGCGACGTGCATCCGACCCACTACGGCCGCGTCTGCCCGATCGAGACACCGGAAGGTCCGAACATTGGTCTGATCAACTCGCTGGCTCTGTACGCCCGCCTGAATGAATACGGCTTCCTGGAAACCCCGTACCGCAAGGTCGAAGGCTCCAAGATTACCGATCAGATCGACTACCTGTCCGCCATCGAAGAAGGCCGCTACATCATCGCCCAGGCGAATGCGACCATCAACGACGAAGGCATGCTGTCCGATGAACTGGTCTCGGCCCGTGAAGCCGGCGAAACCATCCTGGTATCCCCAGAGCGCATCCAGTACATGGACGTGGCGCCGGGCCAGATCGTTTCCGTCGCTGCCTCGCTGATTCCGTTCCTCGAACACGATGATGCGAACCGTGCATTGATGGGCGCCAACATGCAACGCCAGGCCGTGCCTTGCTTGCGTCCGGAAAAAGCGCTGGTCGGTACCGGTATCGAACGCACCGTTGCGGTCGACTCGGGCACCACCGTGCAAGCCCTGCGTGGCGGTATCGTCGATTACATCGATGCGGGCCGTGTCGTGATTCGCGTCAACGATGACGAAGCGCAAGCTGGTGAAGTGGGTGTCGACATCTACAACCTGATCAAGTACACCCGTTCGAACCAGAACACCAACATCAACCAGCGTCCTATCGTGCAAGTGGGCGACCGCGTCGCCAAGCGCGACGTGATCGCCGACGGCGCATCGACCGACCTGGGTGAATTGGCGCTGGGCCAGAACATGACCGTGGCCTTCATGCCATGGAATGGTCTGAACTTCGAAGATTCGATCCTGATCTCGGAAAACGTCGTCAAGGACGACCGCTACACCTCGATTCACATCGAAGAGTTGTCGGTGGTGGCCCGTGACACGAAACTGGGCGCGGAAGAAATTACGCGCGACATCTCGAACCTGGCTGAAAATCAGCTGGCACGTCTGGATGAGTCCGGTATCGTCTACATCGGCGCGGAAGTGCAGGCAGGCGACACCCTGGTCGGTAAAGTGACGCCAAAAGGCGAAACCCAGCTGACCCCGGAAGAGAAGCTGCTGCGCGCGATCTTCGGCGAAAAAGCGTCGGACGTGAAAGACACGTCGCTGCGCGTGCCTTCGGGCATGATCGGTACCGTGATCGACGTGCAAGTCTTCACCCGTGAAGGCATCGTGCGCGACAAGCGTGCCCAGCAAATTATCGATGACGAACTGAAACGCTTCCGTCTGGACTTGAACGACCAGATGCGTATCGTGGAAGGCGATGCCTTCCAGCGTCTGGAAAAAATGCTGATCGGCAAAGTCGTCAACGGCGGCCCGAAAAAGCTGGCCAAAGGCGCCAAGATCACCAAGGAATACCTGGCCGATCTGGACAAATACCACTGGTTCGACATCCGCCCTGCGGACGACGATGCCGCGGTAGCGCTGGAAGCGATCAAGGAATCGATCAACGAGAAGCGTCACCAGTTCGATCTTGCCTTCGAAGAGAAGCGCAAGAAACTGACGCAAGGCGATGAGCTGCAACCAGGCGTGCAAAAAATGGTCAAGGTTTACCTGGCCGTGAAACGCCGCCTGCAGTCGGGCGACAAGATGGCGGGTCGTCACGGCAACAAGGGTGTGGTTTCCCGTATTGTTCCTGTGGAAGACATGCCATACATGGCCGACGGCACGCCAGCCGACGTTGTGCTGAACCCGCTGGGCGTTCCTTCGCGGATGAACGTTGGTCAGATTCTCGAGACGCACTTGGGCTGGGCTGCCAAGGGTCTGGGTATCCGCATCGGCGAAATGCTGAAGGCGCAAACCAAGGTCGAGCAAGTGCGCAAGTACCTGACGACGATCTACAACGACAACGGCCGCGCGGAAGAGCTGGATAACTTCGACGACGAAGAGATCATGAAGCTGGCGGAAAACCTGAAAAAAGGTGTTCCGTTCGCTACGCCAGTGTTCGACGGCGCGAATGAAGAAGAGATCCGCCGCATGCTGGACCTGGCGTATCCGGACGACATCGCCAAGAACTTGGGCATGACCGCATCGAAAAACCAGGTGACCATGTATGACGGTCGCACCGGTGAAGCGTTCGAGCGCAAGGTCACTGTCGGCGTCATGCACATGCTGAAACTGCATCACTTGGTCGATGACAAGATGCATGCGCGTTCGACCGGTCCTTACTCGCTGGTGACGCAACAGCCACTGGGCGGTAAAGCCCAGTTCGGTGGTCAGCGTTTCGGTGAGATGGAAGTCTGGGCACTGGAAGCGTATGGCGCGTCGTATGTCTTGCAAGAGATGTTGACCGTCAAGTCCGATGACGTGAATGGCCGTACCAAAGTGTACGAGAACCTCGTCAAGGGCGACCACGTGATCGACGCCGGCATGCCGGAATCGTTCAACGTGCTGGTCAAGGAAATCCGTTCGCTCGGTATCGATATCGACCTCGAACGCAACTAAACGACAGCACCCTGTCATTTGGTTTGGGAAACACAAAGCCCGGCTGGGAAACCACGCCGGGCAATGTAGTCTCAGGAATATAGAAATTTAATCACCTCTGGAGTGATACATGAAAGCACTGCTCGATCTATTCAAGCAAGTACAGACCAACGAGACCTTCGATGCAATCAAGATCGGTCTCGCTTCGCCTGAGAAAATCCGTTCGTGGTCCTACGGCGAAGTCAAGAAGCCGGAAACCATCAACTACCGTACCTTCAAGCCTGAGCGCGATGGCCTGTTCTGCGCCAAGATCTTTGGCCCGATCAAGGATTACGAATGCCTGTGCGGCAAGTACAAGCGCCTGAAACACCGCGGCGTGATCTGCGAAAAGTGCGGCGTCGAAGTCACGCTGGCCAAGGTGCGCCGCGAGCGCATGGGCCACATCGAACTGGCTTCGCCTACCGCGCACATCTGGTTCCTGAAGTCCTTGCCGTCGCGTCTGGGCATGGTCCTGGACATGACCCTGCGGGACATCGAACGCGTGCTGTACTTTGAAGCATACGTCGTCACCGATCCAGGCATGACCCCGCTGAAGAAGTGCCAGATCATGTCGGAAGACGACTACGCCGCCAAGTACGAAGAGTACGGCGACGACTTCACCGCCTTCATGGGCGCCGAAGGTATCCGTGAACTGCTGCGCTCGATCGACATCCACCGCGATGCCGAGACCTTGCGCGTGGAACTGAAGGAATCGAAATCCGAAGCCAAGATCAAGAAATACGCGAAGCGCCTGAAAGTGCTGGAAGCGTTCCAACGTTCGGGCATCAAGCCTGACTGGATGATCATGGAAGTGCTGCCGGTGCTGCCGCCGGAACTGCGTCCGCTGGTACCGCTGGACGGTGGCCGTTTCGCGACCTCGGATCTGAACGATCTGTATCGCCGCGTCATCAACCGTAACAACCGTCTGAAACGCCTGATGGAGCTGCGCGCTCCGGAGATCATCACGCGCAACGAAAAGCGCATGCTGCAGGAAGCGGTCGATTCGCTGCTGGACAACGGCCGTCGCGGCAAAGCGATGACCGGCGCCAACAAGCGTCCGCTGAAGTCCTTGGCCGAGATGATCAAGGGCAAGGGCGGCCGTTTCCGTCAAAACTTGCTGGGCAAGCGCGTCGATTACTCCGGTCGTTCGGTCATCGTCGTGGGCCCGCAATTGAAACTGCATCAGTGCGGCTTGCCGAAACTGATGGCGCTGGAACTGTTCAAGCCATTCATTTTCAATAAACTGGAACTGATGGGTCTGGCAACCACGATCAAGGCAGCGAAAAAGCTGGTCGAGATTCAAGAGCCGGTCGTGTGGGACATCCTGGAAGACGTGATCCGTGAACATCCGATCATGTTGAACCGCGCACCGACCTTGCACCGTCTGGGTATCCAGGCGTTCGAGCCAGTCCTGATTGAAGGCAAGGCCATCCAGCTGCACCCGCTCGTCTGTGCCGCATTCAACGCCGACTTTGACGGTGACCAAATGGCGGTCCACGTTCCTCTGTCGATCGAAGCGCAGATGGAAGCACGCACGCTGATGCTGGCATCGAACAACATCCTGTTCCCGTCGAACGGCGAACCGTCGATCGTGCCGTCGCAGGATATCGTGCTGGGTCTGTACTACGCGACCCGCGAAGCGATCAATGCGAAGAACGAAGGGATGATGTTCCCTGACGTGTCGGAAGTGATCCGCGCCTACGACAACAAGGAAGTCGAACTGACGACCCGCGTCACCGTGCGTATTACCGAATACCCGAAAAACGCCGAAACGGGCGAATTCGAGAAAACGGTCACGCGCTACGAAACGACGATCGGCCGTGCGATCCTGTCGGAAATTCTGCCGAAAGGCCTGCCGTTCTCCGTCTTGAACCGCGCGCTGAAAAAGAAAGAAATTTCCAAGCTGATCAACACGTCGTTCCGCAAGTGCGGCCTGCGCGCCACCGTGGTGTTCGCAGACAAACTGATGCAATCGGGTTTCCGCCTGGCGACACGCGCCGGTATCTCGATCTGCGTCGACGACATGCTGGTACCGCCTCAAAAAGTCACCCTGATCGCGACGGCCGAATCGGAAGTCAAGCAGATCGAACAGCAATACGCCTCGGGTCTCGTGACCGCCGGCGAGCGTTACAACAAGGTCGTCGATATCTGGGGCAAGACCTCGGATGAAGTCGGCAAGGCCATGATGGACCAGCTGAAAGTCGAAGACGTAGTGCGCCGCGACGGCACCCAGTCGACGCAAGAATCGTTCAACGCCATTTACATGATGGCCGACTCCGGCGCGCGCGGTTCCGCAGCCCAGATTCGCCAGTTGGCCGGTATGCGTGGTCTGATGGCGAAACCGGATGGTTCGATTATCGAAACGCCGATTACCGCGAACTTCCGCGAAGGTCTGAACGTGTTGCAGTACTTCATTTCGACCCACGGTGCGCGTAAAGGTCTGGCCGATACGGCGCTGAAAACGGCGAACTCCGGTTACCTGACGCGTCGTCTGGTCGACGTGACGCAAGATCTGGTGGTGATCGAGGACGATTGCGGCACCATGAACGGTACCGTCATGAAGGCCCTGGTTGAAGGTGGTGAAGTCATCGAACCGTTGCGCGACCGTATCCTCGGCCGCGTGGTGGTGCATGACGTCGTCAATCCAGAAACCCAGGAAACCCTGTATGACGCCGGCACCCTGATGGATGAAGACATGGTCGAAGAGATCGAGCGTCTGTCCATCGATGAAGTCAAGGTCCGCACGCCACTGACTTGCGACACGCGCTTCGGCCTGTGCGCCAAGTGCTATGGCCGCGACCTGGGCCGCGGCATGCTGGTCAACGCCGGCGAAGCCGTCGGTGTGGTGGCAGCGCAGTCGATTGGTGAGCCGGGTACCCAGCTGACCATGCGTACCTTCCACATCGGTGGTGCGGCATCGCGTGCGGCAGTGGCATCGTCGGTGGAAGCCAAGTCGAACGGTACCATCCGCTTCACGGCAACCATGCGTTACGTGACGAACGGCAAGGGCGCGCAAATCGTCATTTCCCGTTCCGGCGAAGTGCTGATCACCGACGACCATGGCCGTGAGCGTGAGCGTCATAAAGTACCGTACGGCGCGACCCTGATCGTCAAGGACGGCATGGTCATCAAGGCCGGTACGGCCCTGGCAACGTGGGATCCGTTGACCCGTCCGATCATTACCGAATACGCCGGTCAAGTGCGTTTCGAGAACGTCGAAGAAGGCGTCACCGTGGCCCGTCAGGTCGACGAAGTGACCGGTCTGTCCACCCTGGTGGCGATCGATGCGAAACGTCGCGGTTCGCTGACCAAGACCCTGCGTCCGCAAGTCAAGCTGATCAACGACGCGAACGAAGAAGTCAAGATTGCCGGCACCGAACACTCGGTGGCGATCGGCTTCCAGGTCGGCGCGCTGATCATGGTGAAGGACGGTCAACAGGTATCGGTGGGTGAAGTGCTGGCACGTATCCCGACCGAATCGCAAAAAACGCGCGATATTACCGGTGGTCTGCCGCGCGTTGCGGAACTGTTCGAAGCGCGCTCGCCGAAAGATGCCGGTATGCTGGCGGAAGTCACGGGTACGGTTGCGTTCGGTAAAGAAACCAAGGGCAAGCAGCGTCTGGAAATCACGGACATGGACGGCAACAAGCATGAGTTCTTGATCACCAAGGACAAACAAGTGCTGGTGCATGACGGCCAAGTCGTGAACAAGGGCGAGATGATCGTGGACGGCCCGGCCGATCCACAAGACATCCTGCGCCTGCTGGGTATCGAAGCGCTGGCCCGCTACATCGTTGACGAAGTGCAGGACGTGTACCGTCTGCAAGGCGTGAAGATCAATGACAAGCACATCGAAGTCATCGTGCGTCAGATGCTGCGCCGTGTGCAGATCGTCAATGCCGGCGACACCAACTACATCGTTGGCGAGCAGGTAGAGCGTTCGGAACTGCTGGACGAGAACGATCGCGTAACGTCGGAGAACAAGATTCCTGCGACCTACGAGAACGTCTTGCTGGGTATTACCAAGGCATCGCTGTCGACCGATTCGTTCATCTCGGCCGCATCGTTCCAGGAAACCACCCGCGTGCTGACCGAAGCGGCGATCATGGGCAAGCGCGATGGTCTGCGCGGCCTGAAAGAGAACGTCATCGTCGGCCGCCTGATTCCTGGCGGTACGGGCCTGGCCTTCCACCGCGCACGCAAAGAGAAAGAAGCGTGGGAAGTGGAAGAGCGTCAAGCGCTGCTGCTGGCCGAGAAAGCCTCGATGGCCGGCGAAGCTGCCGAAGCGTTGCAGGATATCGAAACCCAGCAACACCACGGCGACGAAGCGTAATCTACGCTGCCAGCTGACAAAAACGGCACCTTCGGGTGCCGTTTTGAATTTTATCAAGCAGCGTACAATTTGCTATTAATTGCAATCGCATGGATGTCATTCGTTTTATTTCCCCGGGAATTTGCATCAATTTAATTGATGAAAATTCCAGGTAATCAGAAAAGTTATTGCGTATGCCTTCAGAAACGGTTTAATAACTTAGCGGAAATTTAGTCGGTGCAGCAGCAACGAACCCATGGCCAGGTAAATCATATTTTCCGAAACATCAATGCGCTGCTCGTAGTCGCGCACCAGGCGCCGGTAGCTGACCAGAACGGCACCAGGGAGAAACTCCTGATGGTATTTTTTATGTTTCTTGCTGCGGTCTTAGCGCGCAAACAGAAAGCAGCGTCCAGGGACGCCATGGCATCAGCAAGTCTGCAGTATCGATCGGTACGCGTTTTTGCTTGCATCGTAAAATATATAGACGGCGGCCTCGTCATGAAAATAGCCATCCACCGTGAGTTGTCCCAGAAATATCAGCGGACCGTGCGCTTCGATGGACCAGTTCGGCGCTTGCAGCCAACGGGGAAGGCTTCTTCGCATAGCGAAACAAATTGCGCAATTGCGCCCGCAACCACTGCGTCCGTTCACTTTTGTTCGCATGCGGTGGCGCCTGGTCCAGCAGTGCCGCTGCGTAGGCCAGATCCACATCCAGCCACTTCGGCTGCGCCGCCAGCAAAAGCGCGTGCAGCCGGGTGGGCTTTTCCGAGACCGCTACCGGAATGCCGGCGGCGTGCACAAATTCAGCCAGGGCGCCCTGCGCGTTCAGCACGTCTGCAGGATTGCCCAGGTCGAGCGATATCAGATAGTGATACAGCGTGTGCCCCGCATGCGCATACCTGGGCGCTGGCTGCGCGGACAACAGGCGCTCCGTATCTGCGTCTTGATATAGCAGGTGTTCAAAGGCCGCCGTATCGAGTTGTCCTGCGACAAACCCGGCCACGCTGCTGATGGCTGATGACATACAAGTGCTCCCCTGAAAGAAAGGTTCGTCGACAACTGCGAGTGGGAGATGGCACGCCGGTTTTTCGATCGATCGGGAGTGCGCAACAATGGCGATTATGCACGATGTCGTCACGCCGCCACGCTCTGTTGTACAGAGCAAAGCACGCTTGCCGTGCCAATTTCCGGTGCATTCATGCTAAGATTTGGCACATGATTGCCCAAGCCCTGTTTACTCCCGCCCAGCAGAAACTGCTGGGTTTGCTCTTTGTCCGCGTGAACGAGGGCTTTCACTTGAACGAGATCATGCGCTTGACGGGCTTGGGCAGCGCGTCGGCGCAGCGGGAATTGCGCCGGCTGCATGAGTCCGGCCTGATCACATCGGAGCGGATCGGCAACGTGCGGCGCTTCTGGCCCAACAAGGAAAGTCTCGTGTATCCGGAGTTGAGCGGACTGGTGCAGAAAACCTTCGGCATCGTTGGCGTGCTCAGCATGACTCTGGCGCCCTTGCGTGCCCAGTTGCACTTGGCATTCGTGTCGGGGGCCACGGCGAAGGGACAGGACCTGCCTGGCAGCGCCATCGATTTGTTGCTGGTGGGAGAGGAAGCCAATTATGGCGATCTGTTGACGGGATTGGCCCCGGCCGAGCGAACCTTACGGCGTAAAATCAATCCCAATCTCTATACGCTGGCCGATTATCGCCGACGCCTGCGTGAGGGCCAGCCATTTCTGCTGCAGGTATTACAGCAGCCGAAGTTGTTTGTTATCGGCGATGAATCGCTATTGCATGCCCTGGCATTGCCGGATTCCCCAATGCAGACGAATGACATGCCATCTGTATTCTAAAGGTCGGGACTGGAAAGCAGTTTCTGCTATAAAGTGAAATTGTTTGCTGGAATAATATCTGAGGCGGATAGATCGTATGATGAACAAATTACAGGCGTTTGGTTTAATTGTTTCCCAGGCGGTGCGCGGAGAATTAACGTTTCCCACCAGCGTTAATTCCGCACTGCAATTGCAATTGGCCTTGGCTGAACCGGACTGCCATATCGACCATGCGATCAAACTGGTACTGGCCGAGCCCCTGCTGGCGGCGCGCACGGTCGCGCTGGCCAACTCGGCCGTGTACAGCCGCGGCGACGCGGCACCCGTAACCAGCGTGCGCGCGGCCGTCATGCGCATGGGTTACCGCAACCTGTACGCGCTGGTGGCGGCGATGGTGGTGCGCCAGTTCGGCAGCAAGATCATCGACCCCGTCCTGCGCCAGAAGGCGACCCAGCTGTGGGAGCACACTGCCCATGTGGCGGCGCTGGCGCACATCCTTGCCCGCCGCGTGACGCACGTCGATGCCGACACGGCGCTGTTCGCCGGCATCGTGCATGAAGTGGGCGGTTTTTACTTGTTGTCGCGTGCCGATGAATTCCCCGGCCTGCTTGACGACGATGCCGATCACTGGATAGAGTCCGCCGAAGAAATCATTTCTCGCGAAGTCATGAAGAAGCTGCTGATCCCGCTGGCCGTGAGCGAAGCCATCGAAGGCTTGCGCGATGGCTTGCTATCCATCCCGCCGGACTCCCTGCTCGACACCTTGTTGTTGGCCAAGCAACTGTCGCCCGTGCCGTCGCCCTTGCAGGTGACGTACGTGGAAATGCTCACTCCCGCCGATTCCGTCATCGATTTCATTATCGACAACGAGACCCTGCAAAGCATCCTGGCCGAATCGGCCGAGGAAGTGCGCTCGATGAGTGCCGCGCTGCTCGTCTGAGCCGCTGGTGCTGCCTGCCTGCGCCGCTCAAGGGCCGGGATGCAGCACGACCTTGATGCATTGCTCCTGTTTCTTCTGGAAGATCTCGTAGCCGTGCGGCGCTTCGTCCAGGCTCAAGTGGTGAGAAATGATGGCGCCGGGATCGAGTTCACCCCGCTGTATCCGTTCCAGCAGCGGCTGCATGTAGCGCTGCACGTGTGTTTGCCCCGTCTTGATGGTCAATGAACGGTTCATGATGGAGCCAAACGGGATCTTGTCGCTGAAGCCGCCATACGCGCCCGGCACCGAGACGACGCCGCCGTTGCGGCACGCCATCAGTGCTTCGCGCAGGGCCGTGGGGCGGTCCGATTCCAGTTTCATCGTCTGCTTGAGGCGGTCGTAGATATAGCTGACGCCGGAACCGTGCGCTTCCATGCCGACGGCATCGATGCAGGCATCGGGACCCCGTCCTCCCGTCATTTCCCGCAGGGCGTCGGGCACGTCCACCGCATCGAAATGCAGGGTTTCCGCACCGGACAGTTCGCGTGCCATGCGCAGGCGTTCCGGGTAATGGTCGATGGCGATGACGCGTTCGGCGCCGAGCAGGAAGGCGCTCTGGATGGCGAACTGTCCCACGGGGCCGCAGCCCCACACGGCCACTACCTGGCCCGGCGCGATGGCGCAGGCTTCGGCCGCCATGTAGCCGGTCGGCAGTATGTCCGAGAGGAACAGCACCTGTTCATCCTTGAGCTCGTCCGGCACCTGGATGGGGCCGACGTCGGCAAACGGCACGCGCACGTATTCCGCCTGACCGCCCGCATAGCCGCCCGTCAGGTGGGAATAGCCGAAGATGCCTGCGCCCGAGTGACCCCACATCTTTTCCGCCATGTAGGCGTTGGGATTGGAATTCTCGCACACCGAGTACAGCTGTTGCTCGCAAAAGAAGCAGCGTCCGCAGGCGATGGGAAACGGCACCACCACCCGTTCTCCCACCTTGCGCTTGCGTACCGCGGAACCCACTTCCACCACCTCGCCCATGAATTCATGGCCGAGGATGTCGCCTTGTTCCATGCTGGGCACGACGCCATTGTAGAGGTGTAGGTCGGAGCCGCAGATGGCCGTGGAACTGACCTTGACGATGGCGTCGCCGGGATTGAGGATGGCGGGATCGGGCACTTGTTCGATCCGCACGTCGCGCTTGCCGTGCCAGCAATTGGCTTTCATGACACACCTCCGTTTGCTTGCGGCCGAGGGGCAGCGGCCGTGCCGCCAGCCTTGTGCCGCAAGCGCGTCTTGAAGCTGCGCTTGCCCGACGGCTGGCCCTCGGTGGTGCTGACCTCGCCCGTTTCCATCCACTGCTTGAAGCGGCGCAAGGTGGTTTCGATCTGGTAGGCGGGCGCCTGACTGAACAGGCCTGCCACGGCCGCGCCCACCTTGCCGGCTGGCGGCTGCATGTGCAGTTGCATGGTGACCACGGTGCCGCGCCCGCCGGGTGCGGGCGACAGTTCCAGCGCCCCCGTTTCCGCATGGTTTTCCGCCGCGCGCCAGCGCATGCCCTGGCCCGGACGCTCTCGCGTCAGTTCGCCTATCCACTCGCCTGCGACGCTGTGCCAGCGCGAGCGGCGCGCATCGATCAGCTGCACCGACTTCAGGCCCGGCATGAAGCGGGGCAGGTTTTGCAGGTCGCGCCAGGCGCGGTAGCAATCGTCGGCGGAACGGTTGACGATGACGCTCTTTTGCAGCGCCAGCCCCTGTTCGCCGGGCGCCGGTAATTGGCTCAACTTGCGCGGCGCCAGTTGCGCACTGGCGATATAGTCGATGGCCGTCACGCCCGCCACCACGGCTGCCGTCGCCGCCAGGCGCGCGCGCGCATGGCGCCGGCTGGCCATGGCCACGCCCAGCAGCGACAGGTCCATGGCGTCGCCGGCGATGCGCGACCAGCGCCATGCCGGAGCGGTGTCGCCGCGCAGCAAGGCCACGCCGCACGCCATTTCGCGCAGGCCGATGGCGCGTATCCAGAAAGACGAGACGCCGCGCAGGCCGCTGGCCCGCGCCAGGCCGCGCGGCGCCAGCAGCTGGGCCAGGCCCAGGCCGATGCTGAGCCAGCCAAGGGCTCTGATCATGGCATGGCGGCCGTGCGCGGTATCGTCGGGAATGTGCCGCTGCGGCCGGCCATCGGCCTGGCCGCGCGTGCTGGTGTAGTGAAGAATGGCGTCATGCCCGTGATAGGGCGTCTCCGCTGACGCTTGCCAGGCGGGCGGGCCAGCCATGGCACCATCGTTCCTGTCTTCGCTTTGCATGCTGCCTCCCTTGCGTGTCTGGGAGTTAGGCAGCATTGCCTGGTACGCGTTCCGGCAGGCGTGCGCGAGATGCGGCCGGTCTGTGCCAGATCAAGCATCGGCACGAAAAAAAAACGGCAGCCCCGGTTGGCGCTGCCGCTGTGGCGGGAGGGCTTTACCTTACTGCTTTACTTCTGCTGCGCGATCCACCGGTCGACCTTGGCTTCCAGCAGTTTCAAGGGCAGGGTGCCGTCGCCGAGCACCACTTCGTGGAACTTCGGCAGGCTGAACTTGTCGCCCAACGCCTGCTGGGCGCGCTGGCGCAGTTCGACGATTTTCAGCGAACCGATCTTGTAGCCCAGCGCCTGGCCTGGCCAGGCCATGTAGCGTTCCGTTTCGCTTCTCGCCACGGCGTCATAGCCGAGGGTGTCGCGCATGTACTTGATCGTCTGTTCGCGCGTCCAGCCCTTGGTGTGCAAGCCCGTGTCGACCACCAGGCGCACGGCGCGCAGCATCTCGTCGTTCAAATGGCCGAAATACTGGGCCGGATCGTCGAACAGGCCCATTTCCTTGCCCAGGGTTTCCGCATACAGGGCCCAGCCTTCCGTGAAGGCATTGTTGCCGCCGAAACGGCGGAAGTTCGGCAAGTCCATCTCTTGCACCAGCGCCAGGTGGAAATGGTGGCCCGGCTTGCCTTCATGCAAGAACAGGGTGGTCATGCCCGTATCGCCATACAGTTTCGGATCGGTGACGACGGACCAGAACACGCCCGGACGCGAACCGTCGGCGGCCGGGGCCGTGTAATGGTCGGCGGCCGTGTCGCGGCTCAGTTCAGGTTCCAGGCGCAAGTCCAGCGGTGCTTTCGGCACCAGGGTAAACAGGGCGGGCAATTTGCTGTCGAGCAGCACGTTCAGCTTGCGGTAGACGTCGAGCACTTCCTGCTCCGTCTTGAACGGACGGTATTTCGCCTGTTCCGAGACCCACACGGGCAAGCCGGCGGCCGGGCCGTTGTAGCCCATCTTCGGACCGACGATCGCATATTGTTCCTGGATGCGCGCCACTTCCTTCAGGCCGATGGCGTGGATCTGCTCCGGTTTCAAATCCGTGGTGGTGCTGCTGGCCACGCGCGCCTGGTACCAGGCGGCGCCATCGGGCAGGGCGCTCCAGCCGCTGCTCGTGCGGCCGGCCGGCAGGTAGTCGCGTTCCATGAAGGTGGCCAGGCGCTGCAGCGCAGGCATCAGCTTGGCTTCGATGATGACGGTGTAGGTTTGCGTCAGGCGCGGCTTGTCCACGTCGGAAAAGCTGGCCGGCAAGTTCTTGATGGGTGTGTAATACACGCTCTCCTGCGGCGTGGTGCTGACGAGCTTCTTGAATTGCGGCAGGGCCGACTGCGTCAGCGCCTTCGGCAGCACGATGCCCTTTTGCATGCCGACCTTCATGTTGGCGATGGCCTGGTCTATCCAGCCCGGCAACTGGCCGATACGGCTCAGGTAAGCGTCATACTCCTTGACCGTGGTCAAAGGCTGCGATGCCTCGCCGCCCGCATAATTGGCCAGGGTGACGGGCATGCTGTCCATCTGGTTGAGCGGCAGCAAATATTCGGGGAAGCGCTCGAAGCTCAGCGCCGTCGTCAGTTCATAGTCGAGGATATCGTAGTTGATCTGGTCCTGGTGCGACAGCTGCGCGCGGGCGATGCTGCGCAAGGTCTTCTGGTACTGGCGGTACAGGGCGAACTGCTTTGCGCGCGCGGCGGGCACGATGGCTGAACCGAGCTGATCGTCAAAACGGTTGTCGCCGCTCTCGGTGGCATTGATCGGCTCGAAACGGGCCTGCGCATCGTAGTACTGGTCGGCCAGCACTTGCAGCTGCTGTTTGGCTTTTGGCGCGCTGACGGCCACGGCTGCGGTTTTTGCAGCGGGCTGGGCCGCTTGCGCCGTGGGGGCGTAGGCGAGCAACAGGGAGATGGCCAGGGTGCCGAGGGTGCCGGCGGCAAAACGATGCTTCATGCGCGAGATCCTTTGTAAGGAGGGAATGAACGGAGGCGTAGCGAGGTCGGGGGTGGCCGTTCAAGAAGGAACAGCCGGGGCGTAAGCATACGCCATTGCCCAGTGCGTTTGGATAAATTGTATGAGGGGAATGTTGCTATTTTGCCGTAGGCGGCAGGGCCGCTTTCATCGCTTGCCAGTGGCTGCTGGTCAAGGGAAGGCAGGCCGGGCAGGGCGTGGCGGCGATCAGGCTCTCGATCTGCTGCGTGCGCGCCGCCGTTTGCGGGTGCGAGGAAATCCATCCGGGCACGCCGGCCTGGTCCTTGTCATCGAGCTGCTGGAAAAAACGCAGCATGCCGTCGGGGCGGATCTGCGCGCTCTGCAAGGCCAGCAAACCCAGGCGATCCGCCTCTTCCTCCATGTCGCGGCTGAAATACAGGGTGCCGGCCTGGTGCGCCAGCATGGCGGCCACGGCGCTGATGTCGCCGATGGTCACGCCCACCAGGGCGCCCCAGCCCAGGCTGCTGATCATCTGCCGCAGCGAATGGCGCTGTTCCACATGCTGCACTTCATGCGCGAGCACGCCGGCCAGCTCGCCCGGATCCCCCGCCTGGCGCAGCAAGCCCGTATGCACGACGATGATGCCGCCCGGCATGGCAAACGCGTTGACCGTGTCGTCCTGCTTGACCAGCCAGCGGTACGGGTAGCGCGAACCGGCCGTCAGCTTGCGGCCGATGTCCTGCACCGTCTGCTGCGCCACGCCGCTCTCAACGATGCCGCCCTGCGCGCGCACTTGCGCCAGGGCCAGTTCGCCCAGCTGCTTCTCCGTCGACATCGGTATCAGTCCCGCCAGCGCACCGACGGCATGGCCGCCTTGCCACCACAGCAGGGCGGAAGCGACGACGGCCGCACCCGTCAAACCGGCCAGCCAGCCCGACACTTGCCGCCGGTTGCGCTGGCGCTCGCCCCACAGTCGCTGCAGTTGCGGCTGCAGCGCGGCCGGCGCTGCGCGCAAGACGATGGCGATGTCGTCCGCCGTCAGCGGCTTGAGCGACGCTTGCCGTCCTTGTGCGTCGAGCCAGTTCAGGAACAGTTCCGGCCCGTCGACACCGCCCACGCTGACGACCAGCTGCGCCACGTCCAGCGTGGGGCCGGGCGCGTCGATGGCCAGCTGGCTGCCGAAGAAATGCGCGCTGACGGCCATGCCCGCCGGGCCGCCGTCGGGGCCGGTCAGCAGTGCCTGGAATGGCGTCATGCTGCCGCCTCGGCAAAGCGGCTTTCGTACAGGGCCGCCATCAGGTCCGACTGGCTGATGATGCCGGCCAGGCGCTCTTCATCGTCGAGGATGGGGATATGGTGGTAGCCGGCGTCGGCCATCAGCGGCACGAGGTCGATGATGGGCGTGCCCAGGCGGGCCGTGTGCGGCGACGGCGTCATCAGCTGCCCCACCGCTTCCGGCTTGTCGCCGTGGGACAGGCCGCTGCGCTGCAGCAAGCCGCGCAGGCGCTGGCGCATGCCCTGGTAATCGTCGAGGCCGCCATGGCGCAGGAAATCCGTCTGCGTGATGATGCCGATGACGCGGCGCGCCCGGTTCACGACGGGCAGGGCGCCCACATCGTGCTCGCGCATGGTGCGCCAGGCAACATCGAGCGGCGTGCCGAATTCCACGCTGAGCACGTCTTTCGACATGATGTCGGCGCAGGTGACGACGCCGAAGCGGCGCTGGTAGGCGCGCATTTCCGTTTGCAGGAAGATCGCTTGCAGATCGTCGCGGCTGATGTCGAGCACTTCGCTGTGCTGGCGCAAGACGGCATCGAGGTCGTCCGGCGAAAAGCCCAGGCGGTTGCTGGGCACGTCATCCTTGGTGGCGTGCGGATGCGGCGTGACCAGTTGCTGGACGTGCGGGTAGCGGCGTCCCGTCAGGTTGTTGTACAGCACGGCGCAGGCGACCAGCACGGCGGAATTGAACAGCACGGTGATGAAGACGAATTCAAAGCCGGCCGCATGCACGCTGGCGCCGCCGACGACGGTGGTGAGCGCCACGGCGCCGCCCGGCGGATGCAGACAGCGCAGGGCAAACATGGCGCCGATGGCCAGGCAGGCGGCCAGCGCCGCCACGCCCACGCTGGACCCCAGCCATTTGACGCAGGCCATGCCGACCAGGCCGGAGACGACGTTACCGCCCACCACGGACCACGGTTGCGCCAGCGGGCTGGCCGGCAGGCAGAACAGCAGCACGGCCGAGGCGCCCATGGGCGCGATCAGGTAGACGCTGGCGCTGTCCGGGGCCAGCAGGAAATGGCAGATCAGGCCCGTCAGCAGCAAGCCGCAGATGGCGCCCGCGCAGGCGCGCAATTGTTCGCGGCGACTGCCGTTGTTCGGTTGCGGCAGCCAGCGTGCCAGGAAAGAAGTCGTCATGGGGAGGGCGCGTTCGGGCCGCGTTGCTCAGTGTGAGCCCCATATTATCCCATGCGTTCCATTTCGCTGCCGGTGGGCATTAATCCTCGGCGCAGACGGCCTGCAAGCCGTGCCGCGCCAGCAGCGTCCTGACGGCTGCGATGGTCGACGGCGCCGGCTCGCTGCTGGCGCAGGCATAGATGTCATTGAGGACCACCGCCGCATCTTTGCCCGTGACGGCGGCCATCAGCTCGGCCAGGTTGCGGTCGGAAAAGTGTTCATACAGCAGGGCCAGCACGGCGAAATATGCCGTATCGGGCATGCCGCCGGGATAGGCGTCGCGCAACATGCGCGCGGCGCCGGACAGCGTTGGGGGTAATATATCTGGCGTGCTCAAGCGGCGACTCCTTGGTGGCGCTGATACGCGCTTATACGTTTTCCGCATAAGCACAGTGCAATTAAATGGTGGATATTTCCTACAAGCAGGCATATTCTAGACAATCACGCCCGCTGGCAGCTGTTCAGCTGGCTTCACGATTTCTTTCAGGAGTCCTGCATGCGCCTTTCCCGTTTCGTCGCCCCATTCTTTGCCAGCCTGCTGCTTGCCGGTACCGCCATTGCCGCCGCCCCCACACCGGCCAACCCGGTCGCCACGCCGCATCTGCCGTACAACGCGGCGGCCGACGCCAAGGCCGACGTGGCCCGCGCGCTGGCCGAGGCCAAGGCGGCGCACGTGCCTGTCTTGCTGATCTTTGGCGCCAACTGGTGCGAGGATTGCCGCGCGCTCGACAAGGCCTTGAAGGAAGGCAAGAATGCCGAGTTGATGCAACAGCAGTTCAAGGTCGTCAAGGTCGACGTGGGCAACTTCGACCATAACCTGGACGTGGCGCATGCCTATGGCAATCCTCTCAAGAAAGGCATCCCGGCTGCCGTGCTCGTATCGAGCGACAACAACCAGGTGCTGTACGCCACCAAGGGCGGCGAGCTGGCGAATGCGCGCCGCATGAGCGAGAGCGGCATCTATGATTTCTTCAAGCAAGCGGCCAGCGTGAAAGCGCCGGCGATTTAAGCGTCTTCCAACATTCTCTAAAATTCTTCCCACGCATCGCTGGCCGGCGCTTTCGGGCGCGCTGGCGTGGGCAGCATGGGCTTGTGCGCCGGCTGCCGGGGCTGCTGCGCCGCATGCCCCGTTTCTTCCAGCTTGAAGACGCTGACCACCTGCGCCAGCCGGCCCGCCTGATCCTGCAGGGACTGGGCTGCCGCCGCCGCCTCTTCCACGAGGGCCGCGTTTTGCTGGGTAGCGTCATCCATCTGCGTGACCGTGGCATTGACTTGCGCGATACCCTGGCTTTGCTCCTGGCTGGCCGAGGCGATCTCTCCCATCAGGTCGGCTACCCTCTGCACGGAGCCGACGATGTCCTGCATGGTGGTGCCGGCCGAGTCGACCAGCTTGCTGCCCGCTTCCACCTTGCTGCCCGAGTCGACGATCAGGTCCTTGATTTCCCTGGCTGCAGCCGCTGAGCGTTGCGCCAGGTTGCGCACCTCGGTTGCCACCACGGCAAAGCCGCGGCCCTGTTCGCCCGCGCGGGCCGCCTCGACGGCCGCGTTCAGGGCGAGGATATTGGTTTGGAAGGCAATGCCGTCGATCACGCCGATAATATCCGCGATCTTGCGCGAACTTTCCGTAATCGCGCCCATCGTCTGCACGACTTGCCCGACTACTTCGCCGCCTTTGACGGCGTGGCTCGAGGCCGACACCACCAGTTGATTCGCCTGGCGCGCATTGTCCGCGTTCTGTTTCACGGTCGACGTCAGTTCTTCCATGGCTGCCGCCGTTTCTTCCAGGCTCGACGCCTGGGCTTCCGTGCGCGCCGACAGGTCCAGGTTGCCCGACGCGATCTGGCTCGATGCGCTGGCAATCGCCCCGGTACTGTCGCGAACTTCGCGTATCGTCACGTTCAGCGATGCGACGAAGCGGTTGAAGGCAGCCGCCAGCGCACCGACCTCGTCTTCCGATTCGACGGGCATGCGGCGGCTCAGGTCGCCATTCCCGCTGGCGATTTCGCTGAGCATGTCCGCTGCCCGCGCTACAGGGGCGGCAATGGCGCGGCTGATCACATAGATGATGGCCAGGGCGATGCCGCCACCGACCAGGCCGGCGATCAGGGCGGCGATCAGGGCCGAGCGCGTGACATTGCCCAGCACTTCCGCTTCCGGCACTTCGGCCATCACATACAGATTGAGTTCCGGCACGAAGGAAGCGGCGACGAACTGGCGTCCCGCGGGCGCGTCGTAGACGGCGTACGCGTATTTGTTGCCCGTCAGCAGGTTCTTGCTCAGCGTATCGCTGAAGCCGGGCAGATCTTTGAGTGCATGCTTGCCGTCGGCCAGGGCCGTGTCGCGGTGCACCAGCAGCACGCCATTGGCGCGCGCCAGGTAGACATGGCCCGTCTGCCCGATCTTGTAGCTGCGGATGGTGTCGGCCAGCGCATTGATGGACAGTCCGAGCCCGGCCGCGATCTGCTTGCCGTCCGGCCACGCGCATTCAGGTACAGCATCAGGTCGCTGGAATGCTCGGCCTTGTCGATGTCGAGCGTATACGCCTTGTCGCCGGCCAGCAAGCCATAGAACCACTGGTCGGCCGCCTGGTTCTTGTCCAGGGTGCGCAGCAAGCCTTCGGTGGTGAAATACTTGCCCGTGCTGGCCGAGGCCCAGTTGATCGAGGCGGCCTTGTTCTTTTCCTTGACCACGGTGGCGTAGCGCTGGAAGGTGGCGATGCCGCTGTCGGGCAAGCCGGCGTCTTCCCAGTCTTGCAGATAAACATCGTTGGCCATGGTCTGTACCACGGACAGGGGCTGGCTGATCTGGCGCAACACGTCGTTGCGGATCTCGCCCACCTGTGCCGGCAATTCCTGGCTGACGACGCGCTCGCGCACGTAATCGCTGCTCATGCGCACGCTGAGGAAAGACGAGATCGCCATGAAGAGCAGCAGGCACAAGCCCATGCTGAACAAGAGTTTTTTCTGGATGGAGAGGCGGCGCAGCAGAGACATGGAAGACCTTGGAGGATGGCCTGCACAATAGACAGAAAAGCGGGCAGGCGAGCGGCCAGTATACCGGCCGGGCCTGTCGTCCCACCGCACCATTGCTGCTTTTCGTTCACTAATGTTGCGTTGCAGCAACGCGTTTTTCCACATTGGCCCCGCGTGGCCGGAAAACGCCTCAGGCCGGCAAGCCGTGGGCGATCAATTCCAGCGGCAATTCCGTGCTGCACTTGATTTGCTCCATGGAAAAGGCGGACGACACGCCCGTCAGCTGCGCGGCCTTGATGAGCTTTTTATAGAAGGTATCGTAGCCCTTGATGTCGGTGGTGACGACTTTCAGCAGGTAGTCGATGTCGCCGCTCATGCGGTGAAATTCCTGTACCTCGGGCAAGACGATGACGGCGGCGGCGAAGCGGCGCAACCATTTTTCATCGTGCTGTCCCGTGCGCACGCTGACGAAGACGGTCACGGGCAAGCCCACTTTTTGCCGGTTGACGATGGCCACGCGGTTTTCGATATAACCCTCTTCCTCCAGGCGCTTGACCCGCTTCCAGCATGGCGTGCTGGACAAACCGATCTTTTCGCTGAGGGCGGCGATCGACAGGGTGCCGTCCTGCTGCAGGGCGGCGAGGATGGCGCAGTCGAATTTGTCGAGCGAGACGTTTGGTGAATTCATTTTATTATTTCGGTTTTTATGGCATGAACATGCTACATAGTACCGTGTTTGCAGTGTCTTTTGGCATATCTTCACGGGGGCAGGCCGGTAGACTATCGAGATGTCCCAGCCGCTTGCGCTGCGCCTTTTTAACTGCGCCTTTTTTATAGAATATTCGGACTGCCATCATGAAAGAAATCTACCTCGACAGCAATGCCACCACTTGCGTGCTGCCCGCCGCCGTTGCCGCCGCCCGGCAAGCGATGGAGCAGGGCTATGGCAACCCCAGCAGCACCCATGCCACAGGATTGCAGGCCAAGGCCATGATGGATGGCGTGCGCCGGCGCGCCGGCGGCTTGCTGGGCGTGGGCGATGGCCGTCTGATGTTCAACAGCGGCGCCACCGAGGGCATCCAGACGGCCGTGCTGTCGGCCCTGTGCGCGCTGCGCGAACGGCGCGACGCGGGCAAGCGCATCGGCAGCCTGCTGCTGTATGGCGCGACTGAGCACAAGGCCGTGCCGGAGAGCCTGGCGCACTGGAACCGGTTACTGGGTCTGAACCTGGAAGTGCGCAAGCTGCCCGTCGATGCGCAGGGGCGCCACGATCTGCAGGCGCTCGATGCGCTGATCGGCGAGGCGGCCATGCTGTGCACGATGGCGGCCAACAATGAAACGGGCGTCGTCAGCGACTTGTCCGCCATCGCCCAGCTGCTGCAGGAACGGGGCGCCGACGCCTTCTGGATGGTCGATTGCGTGCAGGCGCTGGGCAAGCTGAAGCTGAACCTGGCCGCCACGCGCATCGATTATGCGCCGTTTTCCGGCCACAAGCTGTATGCGCCCAAGGGCATCGGTATGCTGTATGTGCGCGCCGGCGCGCCGTTTACGCCCTTGATGATGGGCGGCGGCCAGGAAGCGGGCCTGCGCTCGGGCACGGAAAACATGGCCGGCATCGCCGCGCTGGGTGCCGTGCTGGCCGCGCTCGACGATGGCAAGACCTTCCGCAGCCACGCCGACCTGGCCGCTTTCCGCGAGCAGCTGGTGGCCAGCCTGGAACGCGCTTTTCCCGGCATCGTGTTCAATATGCCGTTCGATCTGTCCTTGCCGACGACGCTCAATTTTTCCGTGCCGGGCCTGTCCTCGAAAGAGCTGCTGGACCTGTTCGACGCGGCGCGCGTGCGCGTCAGCTCGGGCAGCGCCTGTTCCGCCGCCAAGGCGCTGCCCAGTTATGTGCTGGAAGCGATGCACGTGCCGCAATGGCGCGCCAGTTCCGCCATCCGGCTGTCGTTCGGTCCCCTGATCGATGCGGCGACGGTCGCTTCCGCCTGCGCGCGCATCGAGCGCTGCGGCGCAGCGCTGCGCAGCAGCTGTCTGCTGCCGTCGGCGCTGGCGCCATCGCCGCAGGACGGCGCGCAGGACGGCATTATCCAGCTGAGCGTCGATGGCCAGTGCACCTGGCTGCTCAGCGACGCCGCCAGCGCCAGTTGCGTCGTCATCGATCCCGCCGCCGCGCTCGTGCCGCGTCTGGCCGCTTTCATCCGCTGCCAGCACCTGGCCCTGCGCGCCATCGTGCACACGGCGGCGCCATTGGACCATGGCGCCGCGCGCCTGTCGCTGCTGCAGGAACTCGAGATCGAACAAGTCGGTCACGTCGATATCGACGGTGAGCTGGCGCTGGGCCAGCAGCGCCTGCGCCGCATCGAGTGCGGCGACACCCATGTGTACCTGCTGGGGCAGCATTTCGCCTTCATCGGCGCCCTGGCGCCCGAGGCGTTGACGCCCTTGCTGGATGCGGCGCTGCTGACGCAAGGCACGGTGCTGTGCGCGTCCGGCGACGACGGCGGCATTTGCGGCACCGTGGGCACCGCACGCGAAGGCGAGGCCGCCGCCAGCGCACTGCAGCTTGACGCGGCCGCCTTGCCCGCCTTCCTGCGTCAGCATCCCGACGCCATCCTCGTCGACGTGCGCGAGGCGTATGAACACGCGGCGTGCGCCGGCACGGTCTTCGAGGGCTGCGCGGTGCGCAGCGTACCGCTGAGCCGTCTGGCGGGGCAGGTGGCCGCATGGCTGCAGCAGCCGCAACACCCGCTGGTGTTTTTCTGCCGCAGCGGCAACCGCAGCGCGCGCGCCGCCGCCTGCCTGCGCCGCCTCGGCCACGGCGCGGCGTGGCAACTCAACGGCGGCATGGCGATGGCGGAGGCGACGCGCCATCCGCTGGCGATTGCGGCCTGAACTGCTTGAACTTTCTTCCATGAAATATTGCACCGTGCCATCATCGGCACGGTGCGCGCCGCACCTTTTCTTCCATTCATTTCCTGCCGGCATCTTTCTGCCATTCAAGGCGCTGATTTCTGTACTGAAACCTCCCCAATGCGTCGAGTATGTACGCTAGCGCACGGTCTTGCGCACAGGGCACCCCTACGATGAAGTTCAGAAAATCTCCCTATACCCTGAGATTCGTCGCAACGCTCCGGCGCTTCGCTTTCCGTCTTCGCCAGTGTCCGATCGTGTTCTTCCAGACTGGGCCCGCATGACGGTGGCCGCTGGTTGCCTGCGCGCACCTAGCGAGGCCCAAGTTGAAAGAGTACACAGCAGTTGTCACGCAGCAGATCAAGGAACAGGTTTCCAAAGTCAAAGAAATCTTCCGCGACCATTCCCTTGCACCGGACTCCTTCGACGCCGCGCGCGACGATGCCTTGCCCCTGCGTTCGGAATTATTCAGCGCCATGCAGATGGCCGCCCACGGCAAGCACGTGGCCGCCGGCCATGCGGTGGGCAGGCATCATGGCCGCGACCGCCTGCTGGCGCGCCTGGCCGACAATGCGGCCCTGATCACGGCCACCGTCAATGAGCTGACGGCGACCGTCAAAAGCGGGCGCCAGGTCACGCCCGCCTCGGAATGGCTGCTGGATAATTTTTACCTGATCGAAGAGCAGATCCGCACCACGCGGCGCCACTTGCCGAAGAATTACAGCAAGGAGTTGCCACGGCTGAGTTCCGGCGTGGATGCGGGCTGCCCGCGCGTGTATAAAATCGCGCTGGAAATCATCTCGCACGGCGATGGCCGCGTCGACCTGGAAAACCTGTGCCACTTCGTCGAGGCGTACCAGGACGTGGCCACCTTGACCCTGGGCGAACTGTGGGCCGTACCCATCATGCTGCGCCTGGCCCTGATCGAAAACCTGCGCCGCGTCGCCGCGCGCGTGGCCGACGACCGCATGCAGCGGGACCTGGCCAATACCTGGGCCGACCAGATGACGGAGATCGCCGAGCGCAATCCCAGCGGCTTGATCCTGCTGGTGGCCGACATGGCCCGTTCGAATCCGCCGATGACCAGCGCCTTCGTGGCCGAATTGTCGCGCCGCCTGCAGGGACAGAGCTCCTCGCTGACCCTGGCGCTGTCGTGGCTGACGCACAAGCTGGCCGAGTCGGGCCTCACCATCGAGCAGCAGATCCAGTCCGAAATCGGACAGCAGGCGGCCGACCAGGTCTCGATCGCCAACAGCATCGGCAGCCTGCGTTTTCTCGGCACCATGGATTGGCAGGAGTTCGTCGAGACCATGAGCGTGGTCGAGCAGACCCTGCGCCTGGACCCGGCCGGCACGTATGGCTTGATGGATTTCGCCACGCGCGACAGCTACCGCCACGCCATCGAACGCATCGCCAGGCGCAGCGCGCGCAGCGAAGTGGAAGTGGCCGAAATGGTGGTGCAGCTGGCGCACACGCACGGCAACGGCAATGACGCGCGCCGCGGCCATATCGGCTTTTACCTGGTCGGGCGCGGCGCGCTGGTATTGGAAAAGCAGGCTGGCGCCAGGCTGCCCTTCATCGAGGCGCTGCAGCATACGGCGCGCGCCGCGCCGCTGGCCGTCTATCTGGGGGCGATCTCGTTCCTGACCCTGGCGACGAGCGCCTTGCTGCTCGAGCGCGCCGTGCGCCATGGCGTGCAGGGCTGGCCCCTGGCGGCGCTGGGCGCGCTGGCGCTGCTGGGCAGCAGCCAGCTGGCCGTGGCCGTGGTGAACTGGCTGGCAACCTTGATGACGTCGCCGCATCCGCTGCCGCGCATGGATTACCAGGCCGGCATTCCGTCCGATGCGCGCGGCATCGTCGTGGTGCCGACCCTGATCTACAGCCAGGAAAACGTGGCGGCCCTGTGCGAGGCGCTGGAAGTGCGCTATCTCGCCAACCGCGACCCGAACCTGCGTTTCTGCCTGCTGACGGACTTTGTCGATGCGTCCGCGCAAACGATGCCCGGCGACGAAGCCCTGCTGCGCCAGGCGCAGGAGACCATCCGTGGCCTGAACGAGAAATACCGCGTGGAGGGCGCCGAGTTCAAGGACAACGGCGACCCGGCCGACCCGGAAGAGCTGGGCCATGTGGGGCCGTTCCTGCTGCTGCACCGTCCGCGCCTGTGGAATTCGCAGCAGAATGCGTGGATGGGGCAGGAGCGCAAGCGCGGCAAATTGTCCGACCTGCACGCCTTCCTGCGCGGCGGCGCGCGCGACAGATTCTCGTTGGTGGAAGGCGAGTTGCGCGGCCTGCGCACGATCAAATACGTGATCACGCTCGACACCGATACGCAGCTGCCGCGCGACGCGGCGCGCGAATTCATCGCCACCATGATGCATCCGCTGAATCGTCCCGTGCTCGACGCGGCCGGCACGCGCGTGGTGGCCGGCTACGGCATCCTGCAGCCGCGCGTGGCCGTGGCCCTGCCCAGCGCGAACGCGTCGCGCTACGAGCTGCTGTGCGGCGGCGAACCGGGCATCGACCCGTACACGCGCACCGTCTCCGACCTGTACCAGGACGTGTTTTATGAAGGCTCGTTCATCGGCAAGGGCATCTATGACCTCGACATGTTCGAGCGCGTGCTGGGCCAGCGCCTGCCCGACAATAAAATCCTCAGCCACGATTTGCTGGAAGGCTGTTATTTGCGCGCCGGCCTGCTCAGCGACTCGCAGCTGTATGAAGAATACCCGGCCCGCTACGACGCCGACGTGAGCCGCCGCCAGCGCTGGATCCGCGGCGACTGGCAGCTGATCGGCTGGCTGCTGGGCCGGGTGCCGGGCCGCGCCGGCAAGCGCGAACGCAATCCCTTGTCGATGCTGTCGCGCTGGAAGCTGTTCGACAACCTGCGCCGCAGCGTCGTGGCGCCGGCCACCACCGTGTCGCTGCTGCTGGTGTGGGGCTTCCTGCCGCACGTGGCCTTCTGGAGCGCGGCCGTGCTGGCCATCATCTTCCTGCCGCCCGTCTTTTCGGCCCTGTACGATCTGCTGCGCAAGCCGCGCGACACCCTGTGGCGCCAGCATCTGGCCGCCTTCGAGCGGCGCTGCGGCGTGCAGTTTTCGCACGCCATGCTGACCCTCGTCTTCCTGCCGTACGAAGCGTGGATCAGCCTGGATGCCATCGCGCGCACGCTGTGGCGCCTGGGCGTGTCGCACAAGCATTTGCTCGACTGGCGCGCCTCGAACCTGCACAGCTCTTCCGGCAGTCAAGCCGACAGCTGGCGCGCCATGTGGTGCTCGCCCGCGCTGGCGCTGGCCACCTTCGGCGCCTTGCTGTACTGGCGCCCGGCCGCCTTGCCCGCCGCCGCCGTGGTGCTGCTGCTGTGGCTGGCCGCGCCCGCCATCGCCTGGTGGATCAGCCGTCCCATCGAGCGGGCCGTGGCGCGCCTGTCTGCCGAGCAGGGACGTTTCCTGCATGGCGTGGCGCGCAAGACCTGGGCGTATTTCGATACCTTCGTCGGGCCGGACGACCACTGGTTGCCGCCCGATAACATGCAGGAGCATCCGAACCTGGTGGTGGCGCACCGCACCTCGCCGACGAATATCGGCCTGGCGCTGCTGGCCAATCTGACGGCCTACGATTTCGGCTATGTGACCCTGGGCCAGTTGATCGAGCGCAGCCGCGCCACCTTGCACAGCATGGGCGAGCTGGAACGCTTCCAGGGCCATTTCTATAACTGGTACGACACGCAAACGCTCAAGGCGTTGCAGCCGATGTATATCTCGACGGTCGACAGCGGCAACCTGGCCGGCCATCTGCTGACCTTGCAGCCGGGACTGGTGGAACTGTACGACGCCCCCTTCATCGGCGCGCAGGTGGCGCAGGGCATCCGCACGACGGCGCAGGTGCTGCAGGAATTCATCGCCGCCGAAGGCGAGGGCAAGGCCATGCGCGAGAGCATGGGCCTGCTGCAGGCACCCGCCGCGCCCGCCACCCTGGCCGAATGGCATGCCTACCTGAGTGCCGCGAACGGCGCGGCCGAGGCGTTGCTGTCGTTGACCCTGCACAGCGAGGATGGCGAATTGTCCATGTGGACGGGCGCGCTGGCGCGCCAGTGCCGCGCGGCGCTGGCCGAGCTGCTGCAACTGGCGCCGTGGGCGGCGCAGGCCGGCATCGATGCGGCATGGCTGCGCGTGCCGACCCTGCGCGAACTGGCCAACCTGGAAGCGCCGCAAGACACGCCTGCCGAGCTGGCCACCTTGCTGGCGCAGGGACGCGAACAGGCGGGCCGCCACATGCGCGACATCGCCCACGCGGCGGGCCAGGCGCGCGACTTCGCGCAGATCGAATACGGCTTCCTGTACAACCCGTCGACCAAGCTGCTGGCCATCGGCTACAACGTCAGCGAACGGCGCCTGGATCCCAGCTACTACGATTTATTGGCTTCCGAAGTGCGTCTGGCCAGCTTCATCGCCATCGCCCAGGGCCAGCTGCCGCAGGAGCACTGGTTCGCCCTGGGCCGCCAGCTGTGCATGGTGGCCGGCCAGCCCGTGCTGCTGTCGTGGAGCGGTTCGATGTTCGAGTACCTGATGCCGCTCCTGGTGATGCCGAACTACCCGAACACCCTGCTCGACCAGACCTACCACTCCGTCATCGAGGCGCAGATCGACTATGGCCGCCAGCGCGACGTGCCGTGGGGGATTTCCGAATCCGGCTACAACACGGTCGACGCCAGCCTGAATTACCAGTACCGCGCCTTCGGCGTGCCGGGCCTGGGTCTGAAGCGTGGCCTGGCCGACGATCTGGTGGTGGCGCCGTATGCCAGCATGATGGGCCTGATGGTGCAGCCGGAAGCGTCCTGCCAGAACCTGCAGCGCATGCAGGCGGCCGGCTACATGGGCCGCTACGGCTTTTTTGAGGCCATCGATTTCACCACCGCGCGCCTGCCGCGCGGGCAGGGCAGCGCCGTCATCCGCTCCTTCATGGTGCACCACCAGGGCATGGGTTTTTTGGCCCTCAGCTACCTGCTGCACGACCGCCCGATGCAGCGCCGTTTCGAGTCCGATCCGCTGCTGCAATCGGCCTTGCTGGTGCTGCAGGAACGCACGCCGCAGGCCGGCGCGTTTTACTCGAACACGGCCGAACTGGCGGTGCTGCGCAGCGGCGCGCCGGAGCAGGCCATGCCGATGCGCATCCTCACGCAGGCCAACAGTGCCGTGCCCGAAACGCAGCTGCTGTCGAATGGCCGCTACCACGTCATGGTGAGCAATGCGGGCGGCAGCTACAGCCGCTGGAAAGACCTGTCCGTGACGCGCTGGCGCGAAGACAGCACGCGCGACAACTGGGGCAATTTCTGCTACCTGCGCGACCTCGACGACGGTGAAGTCTGGTCCACCATGTACCAGCCGACCCTGGCCGAACCGAAGAAATACGAGGTGATTTTTTCGGAAGGGCGGGCGGAGTTCCGCCGCGCCGACCATGGCCTCGACCTGTACACGGAAATCGTCGTCTCGCCCGAGGACGACATCGAAATCCGCCGCACCCGCATCAGCAATAATTCGAACCGCCAGCGGCGCATCGAGATCACCAGTTTTGCCGAAGTGGTGATGGCGCCGGCGGCGGCCGACGCGGCCCACCCGGCGTTCAGCAAGCTGTTCGTGCAGACGGAAATCCTCGCGCATGAAAAGGCGATCCTGTGCACGCGCCGGCCCCGCTCGAAGGACGAGCAGATGCCGTGGCTGCTGCATGTGATGACCGTGCACGATATCGAGCGCTACGAGGTATCGTTCGAGACGGACCGCGCGCGCTTCATCGGCCGCGGCAACACGGCGCAGCTGCCGCAGGCGCTGCAGGAGAGCGGGCCGCTCAGCGGCGGCCAAGGTTCCGTGCTCGACCCCATCGTGGCCATCCGCTACGTCATCACGCTCGAACCCGACCAGGCCGTCACCGTCGACAGCGTCACCGGCATGGTGGAGCAGCGCGAGGCGGCGCTGCACCTGATCGACAAATACCAGGACCGCCATCTGGCCGACCGCGTCTTCGAACTGGCCTGGACGCACAGCCAGGTGGTGCTGCGCCAGTTGAACGCCAGCGAAGCGGACGCGCAGCTGTATGCGCGCCTGGCCAACGCCGTGATCTATCCGAATGCGGCTTTGCGCGCCGAAGCGAGCATCCTGATCAAGAACCAGCGCGGCCAGTCCGGCCTGTGGGCGTATGCCATTTCCGGCGACTTGCCCATCGTGCTGCTGCAGATACGTGACGCGGCCAATATCGAACTGGCGCGCCAGATGGTGCAGGCGCATGCCTACTGGCGCCTGAAAGGATTGATCGTCGACCTGGTGATCTGGTACGAAGAGCAGTCGGGCTACCGCCAGCTGCTGCACGACCAGATCATGGGCTTGATCGCCTCGGGCATCGATGCGCAGGCGATCGACCGCCCGGGCGGCATCTTCGTGCGCCTGGCCGAGCAGATCGCCAACGAAGACCGCATCTTGCTGCAATCGGTGGCGCGCGCCATCATCAGCGACCTGCGCGGCACCCTGGCCGAGCAGGTCAAGCGCCCGCCGAGCCCCGTGCTGCGCATGCCGCCGCTGCTGCAGGATCCGGCGCGCGAGCATGGCGGCGTGCCGCACCGGGCGCCGCAGCGCGAGCTGATCCTGGAAAATGGCCTGGGCGGTTTCACGCCCGATGGGCGCGAATACGTGATCACCACGGCGGAAGGCAAGCAGACGCCGGCGCCGTGGTCGAACGTGCTGGCCAATGCGCAATTCGGCACGGTGGTGTCGGAAGCCGGCCAGGCGTACACGTGGAGCGAGAATGCGCATGAATTCCGCCTCACGCCATGGCAGAACGACCCCGTGTCCGACCTGTCCGGCGAAGCGTTTTATGTGCGCGATGAGCAGAGCGGCCAGTTCTGGTCGCCCTCGTCCCTGCCCGCGCGCGGCAGCGGCGACTACGTGACGCGCCACGGTTTCGGCTACAGCATTTTTGAGCACAGCGAGGGCGGCATCGCCACCGAGTTGTGCACCTATGTGGCGCTCGATGCGGCCGTCAAATACTCGGTCATCAAGGTGCGCAACGACAGCGGCGTGCCGCGCCGCCTGTCCGTCACCGGTTACGTGGAATGGGTGATGGCCGACCTGCGCGCCAAGTCCGGCATGCATGTGGCCACCGAAGTCGATACGATCAGCGGCGCGCTGTTTGCGCGCAATAACTACAACACGGAGTTTTCCGGCCGCGTCGGCTTTTTCAATACGGACGCCAGCATCCGTTCCATCACCTGCGACCGCAATGAATTCATCGGCCGCAACGGCAGCCTGGCGCAGCCGGCGGCGCTGCGCCGCGTGCGCCTTTCCGGCAAGGCGGGCACGGGGCTGGACCAGTGTGCCGCCATCCAGGTGCCGTTCGAGCTGCAGCCGGGACAGGAGCGCGAAATCGTCTTCCTGCTCGGCGTGGGCGGGCGCCGCAATGCCGACGCCAGCACCATGGTGCAGCGCCATGCGGGCAAGGAAGCGGCCCGCATGGCGCTCGACGCGGTACGCGCGCACTGGGAAAGCACCCTGGGCGCCGTGCGCATCGAGACGCCAGACCCGTCGCTCGACGTGATCGCCAATGGCTGGCTGATGTACCAGACCATCGCCTGCCGTCTGTGGGCGCGCAGCGGCTATTACCAGTCGGGCGGCGCCTACGGTTTCCGCGACCAGCTGCAGGACGCGATGGCGATGATCCACACGGCGCCGCAGCTGCTGCGCAAGCACCTGCTGCTGTGCGCGGCGCACCAGTTTGTCGAAGGCGACGTGCAGCACTGGTGGCATCCGCCGTCGGACCGGGGCGTGCGCACGCACTGCTCCGACGATTATCTGTGGCTGCCGCTGGCCGCCTGCCGCTATGTGATCGCCACGGGCGACGTCAACGTGCTGTCGGAAGTGGCGCCCTTCATCGAGGGGCGGGCCGTTAAGCCGGAAGAGGATTCCTACTATGACCTGCCCGTGCGTTCGGGCGAGTCGGCCGACCTGTATGAACACTGCGTGCGCGCCATCCGCCATGGCTTGCGCATGGGCGTGCACGGCTTGCCGCTGATCGGTTCCTGCGACTGGAACGACGGCATGGACAAGGTGGGCGAACACGGCAAGGGCGAGAGCGTGTGGCTGGCCTTTTTCCTGTACGAAGTGCTGCAGCGTTTCGCCGAAGTGGCCATGCTGCGCGGCGACGCTGCGTTCGCCCAGTTCTGCCGCGAGGAAGCTGTGAAACTGGCGGCCAACGTCGAGGAGCATGCGTGGGATGGCGAATGGTACCGGCGCGCGTATTTCGACGACGGCACGCCACTGGGCTCGCACACGAACGAGGAATGTCAGATCGATTCGATTTCGCAAAGCTGGGGCGTGCTGTCGGGCGCCGCCAACAAGGAGCGGGTCGCCGGCGCCATGCGCCAGGTCGATGCGCGCCTCGTGCGCCGCGACTCCGGCGTGATCCAGCTGCTCGACCCGCCGTTCGACAAGGCCGATCTCAATCCCGGCTACATCCGCGGCTATGTGCCGGGCGTGCGCGAAAACGGCGGCCAGTACACGCATGCGGCCATCTGGACGGCGATGGCGTTTGCCCGCATGGGCGATGGCGAAAAGGCGTGGGAGCTGCTGCGCATGATCAATCCCGTGCGTCATGGCGTTGACGCGCAGGCGGTGGCGCGCTACAAGGTGGAGCCGTACGTGGTGACGGCCGACGTGTATGCCGTGGCGCCGCACGTGGGACGCGGCGGCTGGAGCTGGTACACGGGATCGTCGGGCTGGCTATACCGCCTGATCGTCGAATCCCTGCTCGGCCTGACGCGCGAAGCGAACGTGCTGCGTCTGGCGCCGACCATGCCGGCCGAATGGGACGGCTTCAAGCTGCATTACCGCTTCGGCGCCAGCAGCTATGCCATCACGGTGGAGCCGGCGCAGGGGCGGCCTGCGGGGTTGTCGCTCGATGGCGTGGCGCAGGACGGCAACAGCATCGCCCTGCGCGACGAGAGCCGCGAGTATGCGGTGCTACTGCTGCTGTAGTCGCGTCGTCGTGTCTTGCCACTTCTCTTGCCCGGGACGGCGCCTGCCCGCCAGCAGGACCAGGCCGGCGCCGAACAGCAGCAGATCGCGCGTGCGTACTTCGGGCGCGGATGGCGTTGCCGTCTGGTGGCGGTGCAAGGGTGCCGCCATGGCGGCGGGGAGGTGGCTGGCGCAAGCGGCCAGGCACAGCGCCGCCGCTTTTCTGTTCAACTGCATACTTTCCTCAAGAAAGCGCGCTGACCATTCGGGATCGGCGCGCCGGTATTCATGTTGCCGACATTGTAATTATGAGCATGAATATTGTAAATAGGAAATTATCCAGGACTGTCTCAAAATCCCAGAACCGCGCCCGCACCCAGCAGGGTGGCCACGCCCAGCACGGCAAAGATCAGGGCCGCGATGCCATGCACGAGGCGCAGCGGGACGCGGTTGGCGATCCTGTCGCCCAGGTAGACGGCGGGCACGTTGGCCAGCATCATGCCGAAGGTGGTGCCCAGCACGACGGAAACGATATCGTGGTAGCGCGCCGCCAGCGCCACCGTGGCCACCTGCGTCTTGTCTCCCATTTCCGCCATGAAGAAGGCGATCAGGGTGGTCAGGAAGACGCCGTACCTGGCCAGTTTCGTCTCGTCTTCATCGAGCTTGTCGGGGATCAGGGTCCAGGCGGCCATGGCCAGGAACGACACGCCCAGCCCCCAGCGCAGCGCGTCGGGCCCCAGCATGCCGGTGATCCAGGCGCCGACGGCGGCGGCGAACGCGTGGTTGGCGACGGTGGCGACGAAAATGGCCAGCACGATGGGCAGGGGTTTGCGGAATTTGGCGGCCAGCAGAAAGGCCAGCAGTTGGGTTTTGTCGCCGATTTCAGCGAGACCGACGATGCCGGTGGAGATGAGGAATGCTTCCATGAGAGTGCAAGAGGTACGCGGGCCGGACGAATTAACCAATGATCCACGGGCGACTCCGGCCCATGCGGCCGCCCTGGATCAATGGTCTCGTCAAGTTCTGCAACCACCTGCACCATGGCCTGCGGGCCAATCATGTTGATACAGGTTCCCGCGGCAGGACCGCGGGACGACTACTCCCCAATGTTCGAGGCGCATCATACGCCTATGCCTGTTTCTGCGCCAGTGGCGCCGGCCGCCGGCGCCGTGCTGCGTGTGGAACTTGCACAACAATGATCGATTGCAAACAGACTCGACTTAGAATGCAGTTCTGTCCACGACTCCCAGATGGAATGCGCCATGCCGGTCCTTGTCCGCTTGCTTGCCCTGTGTTTGACCTTGCTTGCCCCCTTGTCCGGCCTGTGCGCCGCCGCGCCCTTCGACGACAAGTTCCGCCAACTGGAAGAACTGCTGCCCACGCCGAACAGCTACCGCACGGCGTCCGGCGCGCCCGGCCACGCCTACTGGCAGCAGCGCGCCGATTACGTGATCCGCGCCACGCTCGATGAAGCGCGGCGCGCCATCACGGCCAGCGAGCAGATCACCTATCACAACCGTTCGCCCGACAGCCTTGCGTATCTGTGGCTGCAGCTGGACCAGAATGGTTTGCGCCAGGATGCCGACCAGCGCCGCGTCCTGAGCGCACCGTCGCGCCAGGCCTGGCTGAGCGGCAACGAAGACGAAGCGCTGAAATTCGAGGACTTGCGCGCCATCCATGCGGGGCGCGAGTTTGACGGCGGCTTCAAGCTCACCGCCGTGAAAGCGGCCAGCGGCAAGCCGCTGCCGTATGTGGTCAACCAGACCATGCTGCGCATCGATTTGCCGGTGGCGCTGGCGCCCGGCCAGAGCGTCACGTTCAACATCGACTGGTCGTACCGGATCAATGACCAGAAGGTGCTGGTCGAGCGCTCCGGCTACGAGTATTTTGAGGACGACAAGAACGCTATCTTCCAGATCGCGCAGTGGTTCCCGCGCATGGCCGCGTACTACGACGCCGCCGGCTGGCAGCACAAGCAGTTCCTCGGCTCCGGCGAATTCACGCTGGAGTTTGGCGACTACGAGCTGTACCTGACCGTGCCGGCCGACCACGTGGTGGCCGCCACCGGGGAACTGCAAAATCCTGCTGGCGTGTTGAGCGCGGCGCAGCGCGAGCGCCTGGCGCGGGCGAAAAACAGCGCTACGCCGCTGCTGGTGATCACGCCCGCCGAGGCGCTGGCGGCGGAAAAGGGCAAGCCGGCGGGGATGAAGACCTGGCACTTCAAGGCGGCCAATGTGCGCGACGTGGCATGGGCCTCGAGCCGCAAGTTCATCTGGGATGCGCAGGGTTTGGATAGCGGCGGCAAGCGCGTGATGGCCATGTCCTACTATCCGAACGAGGGCAATCCGCTGTGGCAGCAGTACAGCACGCGCGCCGTCGTGCATGCGATCGAGCAGTACAACAAGTACAGTTTCGACTATCCGTATCCGAATGCGATTTCCGTCAATGGCGCCGTGGGCGGCATGGAGTATCCGATGATTGCGTTCAATGGCGGGCGTCCCGTGAAGGACAAGAAGACGGGTGAAATCACGTATTCGAAGACGGCCAAATATGACCTGATCGGCGTGATCATCCACGAGGTGGGCCACAATTATTTCCCGATGATCGTCAACTCGGACGAGCGCCAGTGGACGTGGATGGACGAGGGCCTCAATTCCTTCCTGCAGTACCTGGCCGAACAGGCGTGGGAAGAGCATTTCCCGTCCTGGAATGGCGAGCCGCGCAAGATCGTCGATTACATGCGCAGCCAGAACCAGGTGCCCATCATGACCAATTCCGAGTCCTTGCTGCAGTTCACGGCGAACGCCTACGACAAGCCGGCCACGGCCCTCAACATCCTGCGCGAAACCATCCTCGGGCGCGAGCTGTTCGACTTCGCCTTCAAGCAGTACGCCTTGCGCTGGAAGTTCAAGCGCCCGACGCCGGCCGACTTTTTCCGCACCATGGAAGACGCTTCCGGCACGGACCTGGACTGGTTCTGGCGCGGCTGGTTCTATACCACCGACGCCGTCGACATCAGCATCGACGGCATCAGTGAATATGGCGTGAGCACGAAGAATCCGGAAACGGAAAAGGCGTGGAAGAAGGCGCAGAAGGCGGCGCAGCCCATCTCGATCTCGGACCAGCGCAACAAGGCGCTGCCGAAGAAGGTGGATACCGATCCCGCGCTGAAGGATTTCTATAACCGGCACGATGAATTCACGGTCACCAACAAGGACCGCAACAGCTATGCTGAAGAGCAGGAAACGCTGGAGCCGTGGGAGAAAAAGCTGCTGGAACAGCGTAACATGGGCAAGCATCTGTACCTGGTCGACTTTTCGAATCTCGGCGGCCTGGTGATGCCGCTGATCCTGGAAATCGAACTGAAAAGCGGCAAGAAAATCATCGAGCGCGTGCCGGCCGAAGTGTGGCGCTACGCGCCGCACAAGATCAGCAAGGTGATCATCACGGACGAGCCGATGGTGGGCCTGGTGCAGGACCCGTACTGGGAGACGGCCGATATCGACACCAGCAATAACGCCTGGCCGAGAAAAATCACGCCGTCGCGCCTGGAGCTGTTCAAGCAGGACCGCGACAAGCATAACCTGATGAAGGATTTGAATACGCCGCTGAAGGCGCCCGAGGCCAAGCCGCAAGCCAGGGCAGAAGCAAAATAGCGAAACAGCGCCGGCCAGTCCGGCGCTTTTTTCTGCCGGCCTGCGCCGGAAGTGCTATTCTGCGCGACGCCCCGGCGCACACGGACCGGGGCTTTCGCAAATCATTCAAAAGACGACCATGCAAACTTTGACCTTCCTGCGCGCGCTGGGCTGTGCGCTACTTTGCCAGGTGACCCTGGCTGCGCACGCCGACCCCCTCAGCTACGCGCGTTACGACCAGGTGCGCACGCGCGACCTGCAGCTGGACCTGAAAGCCGACTTCAAGCAAAAGACGCTCTCCGGCTATGCCGAGCTGTCCTTGAACTGGATCGACCCGGCGGCGCGCACGCTGGTGCTCGATACGCGCGATCTGTCGATCGCCAAGGTGCAGGTACAGGACAAGCGCGGCGCCTGGCAGATGGCGCCGTATCAGCTGGACAAGGCTGACCCGGAAAAGGGCCAGGCGCTGCGCATCACCACCATGGGCCAGCCGGGCAAAGTGCGCGTCTACTATCACACGGCGCCGAACGCCATCGCGCTGCAGTGGCTCACGCCGCAGCAGACGATGTCGGGCAAGCTGCCTTTCATGTTCAGCCAGTCGCAAAGCATCAACGCCCGCTCGTGGGTGCCGTCGCAGGATACGCCGGCCGTGCGCTTTACGTATAGCGCGCGCATCGAGGCACCAAGCGGCATGCGCGTCGTGATGAGCGCCGAGAACGACGAAAAGGCGACGGGCAAGGGCGGCTGGAAATTCAGGATGCCGCAGCCGATTCCCTCGTACCTGCTGGCCATCGCCATCGGCGAACTGGAAGTGCGCAAGCTCGGCCCCCGTTCCGCCGTGTATGCGGAACCGCCGCGCATCAAGGCGGCCGAATACGAGCTGGCCGACACGGAAAAGATGATCCAGGCAGCCGAAGCGCTGTATGGCCCGTATGGCTGGGGGCGCTACGACATGATCGTGCTGCCGCCGTCGTTCCCCTACGGCGGCATGGAAAACCCGCGCCTGACCTTCCTCACGCCGACCATGATCGCGGGCGACCGCAGCCTGGTCGACCTGATCGCGCATGAACTGGCCCACTCGTGGTCGGGCAACCTGGTCACCAACGCCTCGTGGAAGCACATGTGGCTCAACGAAGGCTTCACCACCTACGTCACCACGCGCATCGTCGAGCAGCTGTATGGCAGCGACGTGGCGCAGATGGGCGTGCAGGTCGACCAGGAAGAACTGGCCGCCTCGATCCGCGAATTGCCGGCCGCGAAAACGGCGCTGATCACGCGCGACGCCGACGCCAACCCGGCGGAAACGTACACGGACGACGGCATCATCTACCCGAAGGGCGCCTGGTTCCTGGCCACCATGGAGCGCCGCGCCGGCCGCGCCGTGTTCGATCCCTTCCTGCGCGGCTGGTTCGACCAGCATGCGTTCCAGAGCGTGACGACGGAGCAGTTCATCGCCTACCTGCGCAAGAACCTGCTGGCGCGGCATCCGGACGTCATGCCGGAAGCGGAGCTCGAGGAATGGCTGTATGGCACGGGCGTGCCGGCCAGCGCGCAGCGCGTCGTCTCGCCGCGCCTGGCGCTGCTCGACCAGCACCGCGACGCCTGGCTCAAGGGTGAGCTGTCCACCAAGGTTCTTGGCATGGACAAGTGGATCGCCATCGAATCGATGCACTTCCTGAACGACATCAACAACAAGGCCAGCGCGGCGCAATTGCGTGAGCTGGACCAGGTCTACGGCGTGGGCAAGAGCGGCAACAATGAAGTCGCCTACCGCTTCTATCTGGCCTCCGTTAACGCCGGCTACGACGTGCGTCAGCCCTTGCAGGCATTCCTGCTGAGCGTGGGCCGCCAGAAGTTCGTCGTGCCCCTGTACAGCGCCTTGATGAAGACGCCGCAAGGCCATGCCTGGGCCAGGGACGTGTATGCGCAGGCGCGCGAACGCTACCACCCGGTGACGCAGGAAAGCGTCGATAAATTGATGGCCGCGCAAGCGCATTGAACCTTTCTTTGGACATCCTGACCATGCATACCATGAACCGCCTCGCCGCCGCCATCGTGCTGGCGTTTTCCAGCATCGCCGTGCCGGCGCTGGCATTTGACGCCGCCCCCGTCGTTGCCGCAGCGCCCGCGCCTGCGCCGGCCTTCGATCTTGAGCGCGACGTCGCCACCGCCCTGAAAGTGTTCGACGTGCCCGGCATGGCGATCGCCATCGTCAAGGATGGCAAGGTCGTCACCGCCAGGGGTTTTGGCGTGCGCAAGCTGGGCGAACCGGCCGCCGTCGATGCGCGGACCATGTTCGAGGTGGCATCGAACTCGAAGGGTTTCACGGCCGCCGCGCTGGCCATGCTGGTCGACGAGGGCAAGCTGGCCTGGGACGATCCCGTCACCAAGCATTTGCCCGGCTTCCAGATGCACGATTCCTACGTCACGGGCGCCATGACCATCCGCGACCTGCTGACGCACCGCAGCGGCCTGGGCCTGGGCGCGGGCGACTTGCTGTGGTGGCCGACCACCACGTTCAGCACCGACGAGATCATCGAGAAGCTGCGCTACATCCGTCCGGCCACGAGTTTTCGCAACAGCTATGCCTACGATAACCTGCTGTATATCGTGGCCGGCAAGATCATCGCCGACAAGGCGGGAAAAAGCTGGGGCGAGGCCATGCACGAACGCATCCTGGCGCCGCTGGGCATGACGGGCACCACCACCAGCCTGGCCGAGAATGCGGGCAATCCCGACGTCGCCAGCGCGCACAGCAAGATCGACGGCAGGATCGCCGCCGTCAAGTCGATGTCCGTGCCGAACGCCGTGGGCGCCGTCGGCATCAACACGAATGCGGAAGATATCGCCAAGTGGATGATGGTGCTGCTCGACGGCGGCAAGATCGCCGGCGTGCAGGGCAAGGACGGCAAGGAAGCGCGCCTGTTCAGCGAAAAGCAGGGCCGCGAAATGTGGACGGCGCAAACGCCGATCAAGATTCCCGAGCCGAAGCCGGCGCTGGCCGCGACGAAACCGAACTTCAGCGCATATGGCCTGGGCTTCCAGCTGCGCGACTACAAGGGCATGAAGGTCGCCATGCACGGCGGCGCGCTGCAGGGATTCTATTCGCGCGTGGTGATGGTGCCGGAAGCGAAACTGGGCGTGGCCATCCTCACCAATGCGGAAAATGGCGGCTCCATGACGGCGCTGCAATGGCGCATCCTCGACCATTACCTGCAGGCGGCGCCGTCGGACTGGCTGGCGCTGGTGGCCAAGGTGGAGCAGGACCAGCATGCGGAAGAAGTGAAAAAGCAGGGCAAGGCGTCGAGCGCGCGCGCGGCGAAATCGCAGCCTTCGCTGCCGCTGGCGGCGTACGACGGCGAGTATGAAGACGCCTGGTACGGCAAGGTCGTGATCAAGCCGGAAGGGAAAAAACATATCCTCAGTTTTACGCGCACGCCGGACCTGACGGGCGAGCTGGAACACTGGCAGCACGACACCTTCATCGTGCGCTGGAAAGAGCGCAATTTCAACGCCGATGCCTACGTGACGTTCTCGCTCAATCCCGATGGCAGCATCGACCGGGTGAAGATGGCGCCCGTGTCGGCCGAGACGGATTTCAGCTACGACTTCCAGGACCTGAGCCTGGTGCCCGTGAAGCCGAAGGAAGCAAAGAAATAAAGGGTGGATACCAAAACCGCAGCCTGGGCTGCGGTTTTTTTCGCCTGTCGCCATGCAAATGCGCGGCGCATGGGCGCCGGACCGGTTTTTATTTCATGAAAAGGGATGAAAAAGAAACGTTATCCTGATTTCTTGTTTGCGCATTTACTAACTTTTCAAGCTGCTACTATTTCCATGCGCCATATGCCTGGGAGATAGCTGTATGCGGGCGGCTGGCGCTTGTGCCATGGTTTTTATAACGACTCAACTCTTGGGAATGGGATAAAAATGATCAATGTGAAAAAAGCCGTATTCGTCTTTTGCGCCGCCGTCGGTTTTGCCGGCGCCGTCAGTTCTTCCGCGTATGCCCTGCCATCGCGCGAAACCTGCGAGGACGCCTACACCGCGTGCGTGGTGGACGGCGATACCAGTTCCTGCACCCTGGTCAAGCGCCTGTGCGGCGTGTACGGCATCCACCTGTAGCTGGATCTAGATCCGTGCTCGGGCGGCGCGCCGGATCGGCACGCCGCCCTTGGATTGACTATGGCTTGACGAACTTCAAGGTCATGCGGTCGCTCTCGCCGATGGCCGCGTACCTGGCCCGGTCCACATCCTTGTTGGCGTAGGTGGGCGGCAGCGCCCAGACGCCGCCCTGGTGGTCTGCCGTGTCTTTCGGATTGGCGTTGATGTCCGACTTGGCCGCCAGCTTGAAGCCCGCGTTCTCGGCCAGCTTGATCACATACGCTTCGTGCATGTAGCCGCTGCTGGCCGTGGCGTCCTGCGCCTTGTGCGCCGGCAGGCGATGCTCGACGACGCCGAACACGCCGCCCGGTTTCAGGCTGTCATACACTTGCTTGAACAGGATTTGCATGCCTTCGTCGCCGATCGGTATCCAGTTGTGGATATTGCGGAAGGTGAGCACCATGTCGGCCGTGCCCTTGGGCGCGATGCGGTAGGTGGTGGGGGGCGCGAAGGCGCCGATTTCCACCTTGCCGAAGGCGGCCGGGTTGGCGTCGAGTTTTTGCTGGAAGCGCGCCGCGCCGCGGCGGGCGCCTTCGCTGCTTGACTGCGGGTCGTTGCCGGCGGCGATCAGCTTGCCGTTGTCGCGCAAGTAGGGCGCCAGGATCTCCGTGTACCAGCCGCCGCCGGGCGCCAGTTCCACCACCGTCATGGTCGGCTTGATGCCGAAGAACGTCAGTGTTTCATACGGGTGGCGGGCGCTGTCGCGCAGCGCATTGGCTGGCGTGCGCGCACTGCCGGCAATGGCCGCCTTCAGCGCCGCGTCGCCCGCATCGGCGGCCAGCGCCGCGCCGCTGCCGCCACAGGCCAGCATGACCGTCAGGGCCGCGGCCAGGGATACTCGCTTCATCATCATATGCTCCATGCGTGATTGGATCGGTTGCTAACTTGGTGGCGATCGCCATCAATGCCGATCATCGGGCAAGCACGCTGGCCGGTCAAGCGGATTCCGTGCCCCAGGCGGCGGCATACGCGGGCATCTCGCTGGTATTGAGGGCATCGGCGATGGCCGCGCCACGGCCGTGCGTAAACGGCAGTTCGCCCGTCCAGACGGCATGCGCCATGTCGTCCGCGTCGTCGAGCGGGCCGCCCTGGCGCTGCTTGACGGCATATTCGTCGAGCGCGATGCGCAGCACGGTGGTGGCCGCGTATTCCTTGGCGCTGCCGCCGCGCACGTGCGCCAGGCGCCCCGGCGCCAGCTTTTCCATCAGCGCGTCCATGGCCGCATGCTGCTGGCCGATATCGCTTACTTTTTCAAACTGACCGTACACCATCGCCGAGCGGTAGTTCATCGTGTGATTGAAGGCCGAGCGCGCCAGCACCAGGCCATCGAGATGGGTGATGGTCACGCAGACGTCGCTGTCTTGCAAGCGCTTGAGCATGCGGCTGCCGTTCGAACCGTGGATGTACAGGTGGCCTTCGATGCGCCAGCAGGCGGTCGGGATGCAATGGCTGCCCTTGTCGTCGTGGAAGGCGATATGGCACAGGTAGGCGGCATCGACGATGGCGTGCAGGGCGGCTTGCTCATAGCTGGCCAGTTCGGCGACGCGGCGCACGCGGGTACGGGGGCTGGGAGGCAGGGCGGTAGCGGTCATGGAGGAGGTCCGGTTGGTTGAAGAAGCAGGCCGCACTATAATCGGCATCTGGCCCTGAAAAAAGATCCAGAGCCGATAAATAATATAGAGCCACGATGGAAGGGGATGCATGGATTTCGCCTTGCTGCTGGGCGCGTTCGAGCGCACGCACCGCGAGCGGGGCTGGCCGCGCCAGCGCCTGCTGCATGAATGCCTGCGTGCGGCAATCCGCGGCGGCCAGCTGGCGCCCGGTACGCGCCTGGCCGCCACGCGCGTGCTGGCGGCCGAACTGGGCGTGGCGCGCAATACCGTGCTGTACGCCTACGAGCAGTTGGCCAGCGAAGGGTTTGTCTTGCCGGACCGGCGCGGCACCGTCGTCGCCGGCGGCGCCGGCGTGCCGGTGGCATCGCCAGCGAGCGCTGGCCAGGATGGCTTGTCGCGCCGCGCCCGGCATTTGCGCGGTGTGTCAGGACAGGATGCCAGCGCGGCGCTGGTGTTTCCCGCCGACGCCATGGGCGCGTTCGCGCCTGGCGTGCCGGCGCTCGACGAATTTCCGCTGGCGCAGTGGCGGCGCATGCTGGACCGCGCGTGGCGCGCGCTGACGCCGCGCCAGCTCAATTATGGCGACCCTGCCGGTGAGCCGCAGCTGCGCATGGCCATCGCCGACCATTTGCGCGCCGCGCGCGGCGTCGTCTGCGATGCGCGCCAGGTGTTCATCACGGACGGCACGCAGAGCAGCCTCGATGTCTGCCTGCGCGCCTTTGCCGACCAGGGCGATACCTTGTGGATCGAGCATCCCGGCTATGGCGGCGCGCTGGCGGCGGGCCGTGGCGCCGGCTTGCAGGTGACCGGTATCGCCGTCGACATGGATGGCATCGCGCCGACGGACGAGGACTGGCGCGATACGCCGCCGCGCCTGATCTACACGACGCCGTCGCACCAGTATCCGACGGGCAGCGTGCTCAGTCCCGCGCGCCGCATGGCGCTGCTCGAAACCGCGCGGGCGGCGGGCGCGCTGATCATCGAGGATGATTACGACAGCGAGTTTCGCCATGGCGGGCCGCCCCTGGCGGCCATGCAGGGACTGGTGGCCGACGCGCCCGTCGTGTACCTGGGCACTTTCAGCAAGACCATGTTTCCCGCCTTGCGCATCGCCTTTATCGTCGTGCCGGCCGCGCTGGCCGGGGCCTTCGCGCAGATGCAGGCGCAGGGCGCCGCGCGCGGCCGCGTGGCTGAACAGCTGGCGCTGGCCGAGTTCCTGCGCAGCGGCCTGTTTGCGCGCCATGTGCGCCGCATGCGCAGGCTGTACCGCCAGCGCCGTGACGCCTTGAGCGAGGCCTTGCAGCGCCATGCGTGCGCGGGCGCGGCCATCCATGGCGGCACGGCCGGCATGCACCTGGCGCTGCGTTTTCACGACACGGAATGGGATGACCTGGCGCTGAGCCGCCGCGCCGCGCGGGACGGCATCGTGGCGCTGGCGCTGTCCGCGCACGGCACGGGAGACGGGGCGGGCTGGAACGGTTTCCTGCTCGGTTATGCGCAGGTGCCGGCCGAGAACATGGATGGCCTGGCGCGCCGCCTGGGCGCGCTGCTGCCGGCGTGATGCCGTGCTACTGCCTTACTGCTGATCCTGCATCCACTGCTTCAAGCCGTTGACCCAGTTCTTGGCGGGCAGGTTGAACTGTTTCTTAATGGTGGCGGCGCGTTCGTACAAGTCGCTGAAGTCGAGCGACGGCGATTTCTTGAAGGCCAGCACGACGATGTTTTCATCTTCCATTTCCGGCACCCAGACGACGGCGTCGAAGACCAGTTCCATCGCCTGCAAATTCTTGTCGTAGTTGGGGAAGTCGCCGAAGACATTCGTGCACATGATGCCGTCGTCCGTCAGGCAGTCGTAACAGGCCTGGTAGAACTCGGGCGTGTCGAGCACGGGGCCGCGCGCGTCTTCGTCGTACAGGTCCACTTGCAGCGCGTCGACCGTGCCGTGGTTGGCCGGGTCGAGCACGAAGTCGAGCGCATTCATTTCGCGCACGTCGAGGCGATCATCATTGGGCGGCAGCGCGAACTGGGCGCCGCAGATGGCGATCACGTTCGGATTGAGTTCGATGGCTGTGACCGTGGCGTCGGGAAAGCGGCGGTAGCTGAACTTGGTCAGTGCGGCGCTGCCCAGGCCCAGCTGCACGATGCGTTTGGGCTGCGTCTTGAACAGCATCCACATCATCATCATCTGCACGTATTCGAGCTCGATGGCGTCGGGTTTGTCCAGGCGCATGGCGCCCTGCACCCACTTGGTGCCCAGGTGCAGGTAGCGGATGCCGCGGTGTTCGGTGGTGGTGGCGGGCGGGTGGCCCGGGTGGCTGAAAGCGGTGTTGCTGGTGGAGATAAAGTCGGTCGTCATGGCGCCAGTGTAGCAGCCACATGAAAAAAGACGCCGCGGCGTCTTTGGGGAGGAGCGTTCAAGATTGCTTGCGGCGTCGCGCCAGGAAGCCGAGTATGCCCAGGCCGGCCAGCAGCATGCCATAGGTTTCCGGTTCGGGAACGGGCGCCAGGTTCAGGTTGAAGACACCGCCATAGCTGCCCCCCTTGGTGTTGCCCATCACGGTCAGAACCAGCGGGCCGTTGAACAGGACGCTCGTGGGCGCCAGGATTTCGCCCTGGGCATAGCCAAAGACGGTGGGGCCGCCAAAGCCGCTTAGCGAAATGCCGTTCAGGTTGGCGCTGCTGAAGCTGATGGAGGAACTGTCCGAGCCCGTGACGGACAGGTTGGCCAGGAAGGCTTGCGCGGTGGAACCGAAGGTCGCGTTGGGTGTGAACGTGAAGGTATCGGTGAAGTCGCCGAGCGGACTGGGCACGGCGTTGAAGCCGCTGGTCCACAGATTGCCCGTGGTATTGACGAGGTTGACGGTGTAGGCGGCGGCACTGGCGCTGCCGATGGAGGCGGCACTGAGTACCGCCGCTGCGATGAGTGATTTTAATTTCATGTTGATCCCCGCGAAAAAACGATTGATGTTTCAAAAAAACCGTACCGCAGTGATAAATTATCGCCAAGATAATTCGTTGTCAATGAGCTATTTTTATATCATTATGCAAACTTAAATAGCTTATTTCTAACACACGGGCATAGGATGCGAGGAGTTGCGATAATTAAAACTATTATTGTCAATATTTTACTTAAAAATAGTCTGGGATTTTGTGATGTAAAGATAGTTTCACGAGGAACTAATTTCTATCCAGTAAGGGAAGAATCAAGGTCACCGCCAGGCCGCCGTCCTCGCGGTTGGCCAGGGTGATGCGCCCGCCATGGGCTTCGGCGATTTCGCGCGCCAGGGCCAGGCCCAGCCCCGTGCCGCTGCGCTTGGTGGAGTAAAACGGCACCAGCGCGTTTTCCAGCACGGCGCCGCTCATGCCCGGGCCGCGGTCGCGCACTTCGATGCGCAGCTGGCCATGCGCCTGGCTGACGTGCAGGCCGATATGCTGGAGCTTGGAGCCGGACTCCAACGCATTCTTGAGCAGGTTGAGCAGCGCCTGCTGCATTTGCGCCGCATCGAACACGGCCGCCTGCGCGGGCGGCGGGCCGTCGAGCGTGAAGGCCGCTTGCGATGCCAGGCCGTCGAGGAAGGGCTGCCATTCGCACGGCGCTAGGCGCGGCGCGGGCAGCTTGGCAAAGCGCGCATAGCCGAGGATGAAGGTTTCCAGGTGGCGCGTGCGTTCCTCGATGGTGGCGAGGATTTGCGGCAGGCGCGCCGTCTGACCGCGGCGTACCAGCTCGGCGCCGGAATGGGCCAGCGAGGCCAGCGGCGCCAGCGAGTTGTTGAGCTCATGGCTGATGACGCGGATGACCTTTTTCCAGGTCTGCACTTCCTGGCGCCGCAGCTCCAGCGTCAGCTGGCGCAGCAGCAGCAGCTCGTGCTTGCGCCCGTTCAGACTGAAGCTGCGCCGCGCCAGGTGATACACCTCTTCCTGTTCCCCTTCGCCGCTGGTAAACAGGCCGTCGTTGCGGCGCGCCAGCGCCTCGGCCAGGGCCGGCGCCGCCTGCCGCACGATGTCGGTCAAGTGCTGCCCCTCGAGCCGGCGGCCGTGGTGCAGCAGCTGGCGCGCGGCCAGGTTGGCGTAGACGATGGCGCTGCCCTCGGCCACCAGCAGCATGGCCACCGGCGTGTTTTGCACCATGGTGTCGAGCAGCAGTTCGCGCTGCACCAGGTCCAGGCGCTGCTTGCGCAGCACGTCACCCAGCGCATTGTGGGCCGCCACCAGGTCGGCCAGTTCGTCGTTCTGCGGCCAGCGCAGGCTGAAGCCGAAGTCGCCGTCCTGGTAGCTGGCCACCGTGCCGCTCAAGGCGCGAAACAGCGACAGCATCGCCTGCAGCTGCGCGCGGATGGTAATGACGGCCACGGGCAGCACGCACAGCAGGGTACCGGCCAGTACCAGCAGCGGCTGGCCTGGCAAGAAGTGCGCGAGCAGCAGGGCGATGACGATGCCCAGCACCAGCAAGGTGACGATCAGCGCCGTCCAGCGCGTGAGCAGCGAGAGGCGCATGGGGCGGTCTGCCATCAGCCGCGCGCGATGCCCAGGCGCTCCATGCGCCGGTACAGGGCCTGGCGCGACAGCCCCAGTTCCTGCGCGGCCTGCGCCACCACGCCATGCGCGCGCGCGAGCGCCGCGGCGACGCTGTCGCGGTCCGGTTCCGTCGCGCCGACATCCTGCGGCGTGCGCGGCGATGTGGCACCGGCCAGCGGCAAGCCGAGTTCCTGCGCGCCGATCATCGGGCCGGTCGCCAGCAGGCTGGCGCGCTGCATGACGTTTTTCAGTTCGCGCACATTGCCTGGCCAGGCGTGTGCCAGCAGGGTGGCCTGCGCCTGCGCGTCCAGCGTTTTTTCGCCGCCCAGGAAGTGGCGCGCCAGCACCAGGATGTCGGCCGGGCGCTGGGCCAGCGGCGGCAGGCGCAGTTCGATCACGTTCAGGCGGTAGAACAGGTCTTCGCGAAACGTGCCGGCCTTGATCATCGCGGGCAGGTCGGCGTTGCTGGCGCTGATGACGCGCACTTTCACTTGCCGCTCGCGGTTCGAGCCGAGGCGTTCGAAGCGTCCCGTTTCCAGCACGCGCAGCAGTTTCATTTGTCCGGCCAGCGGCAGGTTGCCGATCTCGTCGAGGAACAAGGTACCGCCGTCGGCCGCGTCGAACTTGCCGTCGCGCGCGCGCGTGATGCCGGTATAGGCGCCCGCCTCGGCGCCGAACAGTTCCGCCTCGATCAGCTCCACGGGAACGGCGCCGCAATTGAGCACGACGAAGGGGCCGCCGGCGACCTGGGAATTGGCTTGCACGATAGCGGCGATGCGTTCCTTGCCGCTGCCGTTCGGCCCCGAAATGAGCACGGGAACGTCGGCGCGCGCCACCTGGCACGCCAGGTGCACGACTCTTTCGGTGGCCGGGTCTTGCCACACCATGCCGCGCAAGTCGAAGTCGTGTTCCAGGGCGTGGCGCTGGCGCTGCTCGGCCACCACGCGCTGGCGCAGCGCGCGGTTGGCCTGTCCCAGTTCCAGCAGGTTCCGCACGCTGGCGATCAGGCGCCGGTCATCCCAGGGCTTGGCCAGGTAGTCGGCCGCGCCGGACTTGATCAGTTCGACGGCCGCGTCGAGCTGGGTCCATGCCGTCAGCAGGATCACGGGCAGGTCGGGGTAGCGCGCGCGGATGGCGTGGAACAGCGCGCCGCCTTCCTCGCCCGACGTGGTGTCGGCCGTGAAGTTCATGTCCTGCACCACCAGGTCGATGGCGTGGCGCTCGAGCAGGTGCAAGCCTTCCTCGGGCGAGGCGGCGCGCACGGCGTCGATCTCGTGCAGGGAAAACAGCACGTCGAGCGCGATGGCCACGGCGGCGTTGTCGTCAATAATCAGTACGGTAGGCATGCGCGCAGCATATCACTCAGGTGCCGGCTCAGGTACTGCGGGTGGCGGTGGCCGGCGAAATGCTGGCCGCGCGCCATGCCGGGCCGTACACGGCGCCCAAGCCCAGCAGCCAGAACACCAGCGCGCCAACCAGCAGATATGGCAAGGGCAGGCGCGCCATTTCCAGCTGGCTGACCAGCAGCTGATTCAGCGCCAGGGCCAGCAGCACGCCGGCCGCCACGCCGACGCTGGTGATCATGAAATTCTCGGTCAGGAAGTAGCGCAGGATGTCGATGCGGCGGGCGCCCAGTGCGCGCCGCACGCCGATCTGCTTCCTGCGCTGCGTCACCCACAGGCTGGCGATGCCGACGATGCCGCTGGCCGTCACCAGCAGCAGCAGGGCCGAGACGGCGATCAGCATCCAGGACAAACCCTGGTCGGCCCGATAGCGTGACGTGCGGTGCTTTTCCAGCGTATCGGTGCGTACCAGCAGGCGCTCGCTGCTGGCGCTGCGGATGGCTTGCTCGGCCTCCTTCATCAGGCGGTCGCGCTGTCCAGGCTCGGCCCGCACGGCATACAGCAGCGAGTCGCGCGAACCCGTCAGGCGCGCCGGCAGGATCAGCGAATGCTCGCCGTGCGCGCTGACCTGGCCGACCTGTGTCTGCAACCGCTCCACCACGCCGATCACGCGCATTTCGTCGTCATCGTCACCGGTGCCGTTGAGCAGGGTCTTGCCGACAAAGCTGCTTTCGCCAGGCCAGATCTTTTGCGCTGCGGCAAGCGTCACGATGACCACCTTGGGAAAGATCTCATCGACTTTTTCATCGATTTCCAGCACCTCGTCGGGATGGAAATCACGGCCTTCCACCAGCTTGAGTCCGTATGTCTTGACCAGCGAGTCAGGCGTGAAATACATCGACGTGGTGGCGCTGGCCGTGGGCTGTCCACGCTTGATGGAGACATTGGTGCTGCTGCCGGAACGCGACAGCACGGCCTGCGAGGTCTGCGCCACGGAAAGCACGCCGGGCAGGCCGCGCAGCAAGGCGGCCTGGCGTTTCTGGTCGGCCAGCTGGCGCTGGTGGCTGCCTTTGTCCATGCTTTGGATGTTGACATAAAAGATGTCGTTTTCAGCGGCCACGCCGGTGGGGCGGGCGGCGATCGCCTGGCGCAGGTTAACGATATGCAGGGCGTTGGCCAGGATGGCCAGACTGATGGCGACCTGCACGGCGACGAGTACGGCACCGGTTTTGCTGCGCATCAGCGCCGACAGGATGGGGCGGATTTCCATGTTGAACCTCATTGCGGTACGGTAAATGTCATTGGGATTTGAGCTGTATCGCCGGCGTCACCTGGCAAGCGCGCCAGGTGGGCAACAAACCCGCCAGCAGGGCGGCCAGCACGGAGACGGCAAATGTCAGCAGCAGCATCGGGATATCCATGTGTGCCACGGCGCCCAGTTCCTTCGATTGCGTACGCACGACCGCCAGCGCTGCATACGCCAGCAGCAGGCCCAGCACGCCGCCGGCCAGGCCGATGACGCCCGTCTCGATCAGGAACTGGCGAAAGATGTCGCGCCGCGTGGCGCCCAGCGCACGGCGGATCCCCACTTCACTGGCGCGTACGGAAAACTTCGCCAGCAGCAGGCCGATGGTATTGACCAGGCATAGCAGCAGGAAGCCGAAGGCCAGCCAGGCCGCCAGCTTGTTGTCGTTGTCGACCACGTTCAGGAACACCATCCATTCCTTGACGTTGTACAGTGCGTTGGGCGCGTGGCGCGGCATGCGGCCCAGCTTGCGCTGCTCGGCAGCATAGCTGTCGAGATATGCCTGCAGCTCGCCACGTTGGCCCGCGCTTTCCATCTCGAACCAGAACTGCAGCCAGGTGCAGTCCGACGCCAGGGTGCCCTGGAAGCCGGGGCCGCGTTCGACGCCGCTGCAGGCCATGCCGCCGTCATGCCGCGTTTCATGGCGGATGGCGCTGGCAAATGGAATGAAGAATTCATCTTCCGTGCCAAAGGCGCCCTTGCTGCCGATGATGCGGTGTATGCGCGGCACGGGATCCCAGTGATCGAGCACGCCGCTGACCAGATAGGGCTGTCCCAGTACCATCACGCGCCGGCCCACGGGATTGACCGTACCCAGCAGTTTTTCCGCCAGCGACCGGCTCAGCACGATGACGTCGGCACCGCTGGCGTCATCGGCTTCGCTCCATGGCTGGCCATGCAGGAAAGGGACTTCGAATATGGCGAAGAAATCGCGCGTGGGCGCCAGGCCCTGGGCCTGGAAGGCGCCGATATCCGTGCGTGCCGGCTCGACCGGGCCGGCCACGCCGTACATAACGGTGCGGCGCACGCCCACCTTGCTGGCCATGAAATTTTTCGCGTCGGTATAGGCCAGCTGCGACTGGCCGAAGCTGGGCTTGGCGCCCGGCACATAACTTTTCAAGGGGACGACGTCGATCATCGGCACGAACAGACGGTTGCTCTTGTGCGGCAGCGGATCGCCCGACATGGCGTGCAGGATGGTGACGGTGGACACGCTGGCGGCCACGCCGACGGCCAGGGTCAGCACCATCAGCGCGGTCAGGGCGCGGTTGCGGCGCAGGCTGCGCAGGCCCAGCGTGAAATAGTAGCGGAACATGGTCTCTCCTTACGCGGTCGCGGCGTGCTGCGGACTGGCCGACAGCGAGGCGCCGTGCTGCACCAGGTCCGACACCTGGCCGTCGATGATGTGCACATTGCGCTGGCTGCGCAGCGCCAGTTCGGGATCGTGCGTGACCATCAGGATGGTGGTGCCTTGCGCGTTGATGTCTTCCAGCAGCTCCATCACGCCGCGCGCCATCTGCGTGTCCAGGTTGCCCGTCGGTTCATCGGCCAGCAGCAGCTTGGGCGAGCCGGCCAGCGCGCGCGCGATCGCCACGCGCTGCTGCTGGCCGCCCGACAATTCGGCCGGATAATGCTTCATGCGCGACGCCAGGCCCACCTTGGCCAGCGCGTCCTCGATGCGCTCCTTGCGCTCGGCGCGGTTGAAGCCACGGTAGCGCAGCGGCACGTCGACATTGTCGAACAGCGACAGGTCGGGGATCAGATTAAAACCCTGGAAGATGAAGCCCAGCTTTTCATTGCGCAGGCGCGAGCGGGCATTGTCGTCCATGCCCCTGACGTTGACGCCATCGAGGACGTATTCGCCGTCGGTGAATTCTTCCAGCAGGCCGGCGATGTTCAGAAAGCTCGTCTTGCCCGAGCCGGACGGCCCCGTGACGGTGACGAATTCACCTTGTTGCACATGGATGTCGAAGCCGCGCAGCGCGTGGGTTTCGATCATGTGGGTGCGGTAGACTTTGCTCAGGTTGTGCATGCGCAGCATGGCGGGGCCTCTTGTGGGAGTGAGATGAGTGAGATTCAGTTAAGCGAGACGCGTGCCGCGTTCTCGAAGTTTTCCGTGCCGGCGACGACCACCTTGTCGCCCAGCTTCAAGCCGTCGAGGATTTCCACGGCCGCCACGCTGGTCGCGCCCAGCTTGATCGGCGTGCGGATCGCCACGCCATCGCGCACGACGTAGGCGAAACGGCCGCCCTCGGCTTCGACGAAGGAGCCGCGCGCCAGCATCAGCACGTCCGGTTTTTCATCGATCAGCAGGCGCGCCGCCACGCGCTGGTTCTGGCGCAGGCCGGCCGGCTGCGCGCCGTCGAAGCGCACGCGCGCCAGCACCTGGTTCTTCACCACTTCGGGCGACAGCGCCGACAGCCTGCCGGTCGCCCGGATGGCGCCCGTTTCGATCTCGGCGCGCATGCCCAGGCCCATGTCGGCCACATACGTTTCCGGCACCTCGAGCTCGACTTCCAGCTGCGACAGGTCGACCAGGGTCATCAGGGCCGTATTGGCTTGCACCACGCTGCGGTTGGCCACCGACAGGGTGCCGATAAAGCCGTTGACGGGGGCGCGCACGGTCAGCTCGTCGACCCTGCGCTGGGCGTTGTCGCGGACGAGGCGCTGGCGTTCCAGTTCATTGCTTTTTGTTTTCAGTGCCAGGGTCACGTCTTCGCTTTCCAGGCCCGCCGCCTGCGACGCGTGCTTGCTGCGGATATCGGCCGAATTCAGGGCATCCCTGGCTTTCTGGTAGTCGATCTTGGCGATGATGCCCACCTGTGCCACGCTTTCGTAGCGCTCCAGGGTGCGCTGCGCGGACAGGCGCTCGATCTCCGCCGTATCCGCTTCGCGCCGCGCCAGCAGTTTCTGCTTCTTGGCCAGGATCTGCTGGCGCGCCACTTCCGCCTCCAGCTGCTGCACGCTCGACTGTTCGCGCTTGAGGGCGTCGGACAGGTCCGGCGACTCCAGCACGGCCAGGATGTCGCCCTTTTTCACCGTGTCGCCCGCCTTCGCTTTCAGCGTGACGGTGGCCACCGTGGTCGAATACAGGGTGGGGCTGATCGAGGCGACCACGCGGCCCGTGACGGCCGCGTCGCGGATCAGGGTGCCGCGCGTGACGTCGGCGATGCGCAGGCGGCTGGCGTTGACGGAATGTTCGCTGTTGCGCCAGCCGGAGAACACGGCGACGGCGCCGCCGATGACGAGGACGGCGCCGGCCAGCAGCAGGGCGCGTTGCTTGTGGCGCTGGCCCGGTGGGGCGCTCACTACGGCATCTTGGGAAGAAGTATCGCGGATCATGGTGGACATTTCGTGGACAATGCCCTTCTGTATGCAGGTTCCGTGCCAGAACCAAGGTGTTGATTTGCAAGGGGAAAATGTAAAGTGTCCGGTTGTCCGGCGTGTCCGCGCCGTCCAGTGGGTGTCCGCGCACGTATGGATCTTGATAATCTGGCAATCGACCTGATCTGTGCCTGGCAGTGATGGCGCGCGGCGCCATGCTGGCACCTTTCTGGAGCATGATGCCTGCCTCGTCCCCCAAGCCGTCCCCGTTGGCCAGTTTAAAACGCTGGCTGCGCCAGTTCGCCAGCCTGCCCGAGCCGCCGGAATTCGATTATCCATTTGCCGCCAGCGACATCGCCATGCTGCAGCGGCTCCAGGGTGGTTCGCCCCAGCTCGATAGCCAGACGTGGGAGGAAATGCTGCTCGACGCCTACCATGCGCAACTGGCCACGCAGACCAGCATTCTTGGCCAGCAGCGATTGCATCAGCGACTGGCGGGCGGCACGGCGGACGCCGCCTCGCGGGCGCGCATCGCGGCCCTGCTGGCCGCGCCGGTACAGCAGGCGGTGATCGAGCAAGCCATGCAGCCGCTGCGGACGGCAGACATGGAGGTGGCGGCGCTGCTGTGCGGCGCAGCGCCGCCAGCACCACCGTGGTGGAGCCGCTGGCTGCTGCTGCCGACATTGGCGTTGTTGGCGTCGCTGCTGGCCGCGTGGCTGTTTGCGCCACTGGCCTGGGCCGTCGCGGTGCCCGTCTGGCTCTTGCTGATGGCCTTGCAGATGCGCTTTCACGACCGTTGCAAACCGTGGGAGCGCAGCGTCTTTACCCTGCAGCGGATACTGCTGGTGCATGGCCGCCTGGGCGCGCTCGATACTCCGTTCACGGCGGACCTGCGAGAAGGTGGACGGGCTGCCGGCGTGATCAACCGCCAGATCACGCCAGTGCGCTGGGTCAAGATGATTCCCCTGCTGAGCGAATATGACGACTGGCTCATGCTGGGCAATATCCGGCGCTACTTTCACAGCCTGCGCGTGGTGCGGCGCGAACGCGCCTTCCTGCGCCAGAGTTTCCTGCTGCTGGCGGACCTGGAAGCGGACCTGGCCCTGGCGCGCCACCTGCGCGGCCGCGCGCAGTTTTGTTGGGCGCAGGAAACCGATGCGCGGCAGTTGTCGCTCGATGCCGTGGTGCATCCGCTGCTGGAAGGCGCCATGCCGCTGTCGCTGCGGCTCAATGGCCGCGGCGCCTTCATTTCGGGGCAGAATGCGGTGGGTAAAAGTACGCTGTTGCGCGGCGTGGGCCTCAATCTGATCAGTGCGCGCGCCTTCGGCTTTTGCTACGCGCAGGCGGCCCAGGTGCCCATGCTGCCCCTGTATGCGAGCATGCAGAACGAGGATGCTCTCGATGGCGGCGAAAGTCTATATATCGCCGAATTGCGTCGCGCGCGCGAATTGCTGGCTCGGTCCGAGGAGGGAACGCCGGCGCTGTTCCTGATCGACGAGATTTTTCGCGGCACGAACCACCTCGAATCGGTGGCGGCGGCCGCCGCCGTGCTGCATTCCCTGGCAGCGCAGCACCTGGTGATCGTCTCGTCGCACAACCTGGTGCTGGGGCCGTTGCTGGAAGACTGCCTGGCGCCGTGGTGCGTGCGCCGCGACGATGCGGGCGCGCTGCTGCTGGCGCCCGGCGTGCTGCAGGCCACGAACGGCATCGCCCTGCTGGCGCAGCGCGGTTTTGACGCCGGTATCGCGGACAAGGCCGGGCGCGTCTTCGACTGGCTCAGCACGCACATGGCGCAACCGGCCGACTGTAGCGGCGTGCTCGAACGGGCCTGAGGGCGCCCTTACCGCCTTTACTTGTCCTGCTTCTCCGGCGTGCTCTTGTCGATCACTTCGCGGCAATCGCCACGGATGATGGCGTTGTCGTAGTTGGTCCAGCCGTAGCTGTCGACGTAGCGCTTGTGCTGCTTGAAGCGGGGGCTGGCGATGCTCCATTCGGGCTGTTCGCCGGCGAAGCGGATGTCGCCCAGGTCGAGCAGGGTGTGGAACATGTTTTCCGTCGACAGGCGCGATTTCTGATGGCGCCGCAGCTGCGTCACCTTGTCCGGATAGTGCTGCTGGAATTGCGGCGAGTACCAGACGAAGGCGGGCACGTGGAATTCGAACTGCGTGTTATGCCCGTGGAAGGCCAGGCGGCAGGTGCCGTCGTACAGGGTCTGGCCGTGATCGGCCACATAGACGAGCGAGCTGCGCAGGGCGGTGCGCTGGCCATCGTCCTTCAGCATGCCGATCACGTTCGACAGGAACCAGTCCGTGTACAGGATGGAGCTGTCGTAGCTGTTGTTCAGCTGCGGCTTGATGGCCGTGTCCGTGTAGACGGGCTTGTCGACGCCGAACAGCGACGGCTGCCACTTGTCGAACGATTTCGGATAGCGCTGGCTGTAGTTCCAGTGGCTGCCCAGGGTGTGCAGCACGATGAGTTTTTTCGGCGCCGGGTCGGCCAGCGCGTTCCTGAACGGGTCGAACAGGATCTGGTCGAAGTTCGAACTGTTGGTAAAGCCGCCCAGGTTCAAAAATTGCACCACGTCCGCTTCCTTGGCAAACACGGAGACGGGCGTGTCGAACTGGCCGAACGAGATCTGATTCGACAGCCAGTAGGTCTTGAAGCCCGCTTCCTTGTAGGCGGTGAGGAAGGATTTTTCCGAGAAGCCATCCTTGAGGCTTTGCGTGGCCGGTTTGCGCGAGATGATGACGGGCACGGACAGGCGCGTGGCGGAAACGGCCGTGATGACGTCAGCCAGCGGCACCAGGTTGGCTTCCTGCTTCAGCAGGGGATTGGTGTCGCGTTCGTAGCCGTTCAGGCTCCAGCGGTCGTAGCGCGACGATTCGCCGATCACCATGACCACCACTTCCGGATGGGGATCGGGCTGCTGCTGGTGCGCGCCGAAACGGAAGGTGCTGCTTTTCTGTCCCAGCTCGGCCAGGTATTTGCGTTCCTTGTAGAAGTCGAAACCGCGCACGGCCAGGCCGAAGGGCCAGGAATTGCTGACGGTGTCGAAGGCGTAGGGCAGGCGCGCCCAGTGGGGCAGGCTGGGCCAGCCCAGGCCCGTCTCGTCGGCGCCGGCGATGCTGGCGTTCTCCGGCTTGCTGCTTTCTTCGTCTTCCTCTGCCGTGTCGTCGTCGGCCGAACTGGCGTCGCCGAAGCCGGAGGCGCCCGCCTTGCCGCTGGCCGCCGGCCCGCTGGCCTTGGCGGGCGCGGGGGCGCTGTGCACGGCCTTGGCCTCGAAGCCGAATTCGTAGCCATACCACCAGAAGCCGCCCAGCAGGATCAGCAGCACGAAGGCGGCCGGGCGCGTCTTGTCGCGCCAGTCCAGGTCGCGCGTGCGCGTGGCCGCATACCAACTCAGGGCGCACCAGGCGATCACGCCCAGCATGACGGCGCCCATCAGCCATACTTTTTGCCCGAGGAATTCCATCGCTTCCTTGGGACTGGTTTCGAAGATGATGCCCAGGTGGTGCGTGGAAATGCCCTGGCCATAGAAGATGAACAGGTAGATTTCCGTCGGCAGGGCCAGGAAGGCGGGCACCAGCAGCCAGTGGAAGTAGGCGGGGCGCTGGAACACGCTCCAGACGGCCAGCCAGGCCAGCAGCTCGAAGGTGAGCATCTGCCAGGGATGCTCGAGCGCGCGCCCCAGCAGCGCGGGGATGAAGGGCACGGCCGTCAGCAAGGCATACGTCAGGAGCAGGAACAGATTGGCGGGGCGAAGCAAGGAGCGCATAAAGGGAGGCAGCGAAAAATGTCCGCTATTATCAATCCTTTTGTTGTCTTGCGGTCATACAAGAATGCGGCCGTGCGCTCCTTGGCCGCAGGGAAAGAATGCCAAATCATCAATCGCCGGGAGGTGCCAGCGCCCGCGCGTCGCGGCCAAAGATTAGTCAAAATGCCACAAATGCCCGCGATTTTTGCCTTTTTTTATAGCAAAAAGCGGTAAACCGATTGACCCCCTGTAACACAAGGTCTAAACTAGCGAGTTCTCGATTTTATTCTGCTCATCGTTTACGCATTACTTGGCATTTCATGGCCGCTCCTTATCGAGTGGCTGCGGGCGCCTCCGGTGCGCAGTAGATGAAAGCGGGACGAGGTTTTAGTCGCCGGGCATCTTGCCCGGGTTATTAATCGTAGTTTTTTGTTGGATTTATAACGATGCCAACCATCAATCAATTGATTCGCAATCCACGCGTCGCTTTGACCGTGAAGAGCAAATCGCCGGCGCTGGAAAACAGCCCGCAAAAACGTGGCGTCTGCACACGTGTTTACACCACGACTCCAAAGAAGCCTAACTCGGCTCTGCGTAAAGTCGCTAAAGTTCGCCTGACCAATGGTTTCGAAGTCATTTCGTACATTGGCGGTGAAGGCCATAACCTGCAAGAGCATAGTGTTGTGCTGTTGCGCGGCGGCCGCGTCAAGGATTTGCCGGGTGTGCGTTACCACATGGTTCGCGGTGCTCTGGATACCCAAGGCGTCAAAGACCGTAAGCAATCGCGTTCGAAGTACGGTACCAAGCGCGCTAAAGCAGGCAAGAAGTAATAAGTTGTACGCAGCAAACCCAAGTTTCGCTCAGTGGCAACTAGCTAAGTGAATGTAGTCGACCGCATCTGGTCGAGTAAGTGGAAGACTATGATGGTCGTCCGCGAGTGTGCGAAGAACGCGCGCTCAACTGAAGATTGAAAGGAATTGATATGCCACGTCGTCGTGAAGTACCCAAGCGCGAAATTTTGCCAGATCCAAAATTCGGCAACACTGATGTCGCTAAATTTGTAAACGTGCTGATGCTGTCCGGTAAGAAATCGGTTGCAGAAAACATCATCTACGGTGCTTTCGAGCACATCGCAGCAAAATCGGGCAAAGATCCGCTCGAAGTTTTTGCTACCGCAATCAACAACGCCAAGCCGCTGGTTGAGGTGAAATCCCGTCGCGTCGGTGGTGCAAACTACCAGGTGCCGGTCGAAGTTCGCCCAGTCCGTCGTATGGCCCTGTCCATGCGTTGGTTGCGTGAAGCTGCTAACAAGCGCAGCGAAAAATCGATGCCACAACGCCTCGGCGGTGAGCTGATGGAAGCGGCTGAAAGCCGCGGCGGCGCGATGAAAAAACGCGACGAAGTCCATCGTATGGCTGAAGCGAACAAAGCGTTCTCGCATTTCCGCTTCTAATATAAAGCCAGCTACCGCAAGGCGGCTGTCAAGCATCTGTTGTTCGAGGCCGGGCTCATTTTTGCAAAAAAATGCTGCTCGGTTTTGTCCATTCATTTAGGATTAATTATGGCCCGCAAGACCCCCATTGAGCGCTACCGCAATATCGGTATTTCCGCTCACATCGATGCAGGTAAGACGACCACGACCGAGCGCGTCCTGTTCTACACAGGCGTGAACCACAAGCTGGGCGAAGTCCATGATGGCGCTGCCACCACCGACTGGATGGCACAAGAGCAAGAGCGCGGTATCACGATTACCTCGGCTGCTGTTACGTGCTTCTGGAAAGGCATGGCAAACAACTTCCCAGCGCACCACATCAACATCATCGACACCCCAGGCCACGTTGACTTCACCATTGAAGTGGAACGTTCGATGCGCGTGTTGGATGGCGCCTGCATGGTTTACTGTGCAGTCGGCGGCGTGCAGCCACAATCGGAAACGGTATGGCGTCAGGCTAACAAGTACAAAGTGCCACGTCTGGCCTTCGTGAACAAGATGGACCGTACCGGCGCCAACTTCTTCAAGGTCTACGATCAGATGCGTTCGCGTCTGAAAGCGAACCCAGTACCTATTCAGATGCCTATCGGCGCTGAAGACGTCTTCACCGGTGTTATCGATCTGGTCAAGATGAAAGCGGTTATCTGGGACGACGCTTCGCAAGGCATGAAGTTTGAATACGGCGACATTCCTGCACACCTGGCCGCTGATGCTGCCAAGTGGCGCGAGAACATGGTTGAAGCCGCTGCTGAAGCGTCCGAAGAACTGATGAACAAGTACCTGGAAGAAGGCGACCTGTCGGAAGCCGAGATCAAGGCTGCTCTGCGTCAGCGTACCATCGCCAGCGAAATCGTTCCAATGTTGTGCGGTACCGCCTTTAAAAACAAGGGCGTACAAGCCATGTTGGACGCGGTCATCGAATACCTGCCGTCGCCAATCGACATTCCGCCTGTCCCAGGTCTGGATGACGACGAGCAGCCAGTTGAGCGCGCAGCTGACGACAATGAGAAATTCTCGGCATTGGCGTTCAAGATCGCAACCGATCCGTTCGTTGGTCAGTTGTGCTTCATCCGTTGCTACTCGGGTACCCTGAATTCGGGCGACTCGGTGTTGAACTCCGTGAAGCAGAAGAAAGAGCGTATCGGCCGTATCGTGCAGATGCAAGCGAACGAACGCGAAGAAATCAAGGAAATGCGCGCTGGCGACATCGCCGCCGTTGTGGGTCTGAAAGACACCACCACGGGCGATACGCTTTGCGACGAAAAAGCCAGCGTAGTTCTGGAGCGCATGGTCTTCCCTGAGCCGGTGATTTCGCAGGCAGTCGAGCCAAAAACCAAGGCCGACCAGGAAAAAATGGGCCTGGCGCTGAACCGCCTGGCTGCAGAAGATCCATCGTTCCGCGTGCGTACCGATGAAGAATCGGGCCAGACCATCATCGCCGGTATGGGTGAGTTGCATCTGGACATCATCGTTGACCGCATGAAGCGCGAATTCAACGTTGAAGCGACCGTCGGCAAGCCACAAGTGGCTTACCGCGAAACGATCCGTAAAGTGTGCGAAGAGTCGGAAGGCAAATTCGTCAAGCAATCGGGTGGTCGTGGTCAATACGGTCACGTGGTTCTGAAGATCGAACCGCAAGAACCGGGCAAGGGCTTCGAATTCGTTGACGCGATCAAGGGCGGTACCGTTCCTCGTGAATACATCCCTGCAGTTGAAAAAGGTGTGCGCGACACGCTGACTTCGGGCGTGATGGCTGGTTACCCAGTCGTTGACGTAAAAGTCACGCTGTTCTTCGGTTCGTACCATGATGTTGACTCGAACGAAAATGCATTCCGCATGGCCGCTTCGATGGCATTCAAAGATGGCTGCCGCAAAGCATCGCCAGTCATCCTGGAGCCGATGATGGCCGTGGAAGTGGAAACGCCGGAAGACTACGCCGGTACCGTGATGGGCGATCTGTCGTCGCGTCGCGGCATGGTGCAAGGTATGGATGAAATTGCTGGCGGTGGCGGCAAGATCATCAAGGCCGAAGTACCTCTGTCGGAAATGTTCGGTTACGCCACATCGTTGCGTTCGTCGACCCAAGGTCGTGCGACTTACACGATGGAATTCAAGCACTATGCTGAAGCACCTAAGCATGTGACTGAAGCAATCGTAAGCTCGAAAGCTAAGTAATAGAAGTTCCGGGCCGGCTTTCACGAGAATGCCGGTCCCTACATTTAAATCATTGTTCTAAGGAAGAATAAAATGGCAAAAGGTAAATTCGAACGGACCAAGCCGCACGTCAACGTCGGCACCATCGGCCACGTCGACCACGGTAAAACCACGCTGACCGCTGCAATCGCAACGGTTCTGTCGAAGAAATTCGGCGGCGAAGCCAAAGCATACGACCAGATCGATGCGGCTCCAGAAGAAAAAGCGCGCGGTATCACGATCAACACCGCCCACGTCGAGTACGAAACGGAAACGCGTCACTACGCGCAC
>NZ_JBWBYV010000007.1:0-71640 GCF_056174685.1 Janthinobacterium sp. BHSEK | reverse complement strand
CGCCATAGCGGCCATCGATCAGCACGCCCGTCTTGCCGGCCAGTTGCAAGGCCGTTTCCGTCTGCGCCACGGCTTGCACCATCAATTGCTTCAAGGCCGCAATGGCCGCTTCGGGCGCGCCGGTTTGTTGCGCCAGCTCAAAGAATTGCGTACGGTGGTCGAACGCGAACACGCACAGCTCGTTCCACTGCGGGCGCGCCACCGTCGTGCGATGCAGGCGCGACAAGGTGGCGTCCTGGTCCGGCTGCGTCAGTTTGGCCGCATTGGCGAGGAAATAGTCGAGCTCGACGGGCGACGGCATGGCCGGTGCGCAGCCGTGGCGCGACACGACCAGGGCGCCGCAGCCGTTCGCATAGCGGCAGCACGCCTCGTAATCCTCGCCGCGCAGCCAGCCCTTCAGGAAGCCCGACAGGAAAGCGTCGCCCGCGCCGAGCACGTTCAAGACTTCCACGCGCACGCCGCGGTAGTTATACGCGTCATCCAAACTGGCCGGCACCACGTTGTCGATGATGGCGCTGCCCAGCGGCCCGCGCTTGACGACGAGGGTGGCCAGGGTGGCGGCCCGCACGGCGCGCAGGGACGCCATGATATCAAAGCCGCCGCCGGCGATCATGAATTCCTCTTCCGTGCCGACGATCAGGTCGAACTGCGGCAGGATCGCCTGCAGGTGGCGCGTGACGCCTTCGTTCGAGACGAAACGCGTTTCGCCGTCCGCCTTGCCGGACAAGCCCCACAGCACGGGCCGGTAATCGATGTCGAGCACGGTGCGCACATTATTGGCGCGCGCCAGCTGCAATGCCTGCATGCTGACGGCGTGCATGGCGGCCGTGGAAAAATGCGTGCCGGTAATAAGCAAAGCCTTGCTCGACGCAATGAAAGCCGCATCCACCGACGATGCGTCGATGGCCATGTCGGCGCAATTTTCACGGTAAAAAATCAATGGAAACGTGTTTTTATCCTTGATGCCCAGCATCACCAGGGCCGTCAGGCGGTCGCGGTCGATGCCCACATGGCTGACGTCGCACCCCTCTTTCGACAAGGTGTCGGTGAGGAAACGCCCCATGTGATCGTCGCCCACCTTCGACAGCATGGCGGACTTCAAGCCCAGCCGGGCCGTGCCGAAGGCGATATTCGCCGACGAGCCGCCCAGGTATTTGGCAAAGCTGGTCGCGTCTTCCAGGGGGCTGCCGATCTGCTGGGCGTACAGGTCCACCGCCAGGCGGCCCAGGCAGATCACGTCCAGCGCCCTACCCTGGGCAAATTGTGTGGAATTATTCATGGCTATCCTTAAATCGTGACACCGTCGAGTTCACTCATCAGCGTTTGCATTTCCGCGCCGCCCGCCATCATGTCCAGCAAGGCATCCTTGCTCACCGTCTCCTTGGTGAAGGTGCCCAGCGACTTGCCCCGGTTCAACAACGTGAATGAGTCGCCCACCGGATACGCATGGTGCACATTATGCGTAATAAAAATCACGGAAATGCCCCGCTCGCGCGCCTTGTAAATCAGTTTCAGTACATTGAACGATTGTTTCACGCCCAGGGCGGCCGTCGGTTCATCGAGGATCAGCACGCGGGCGCCGAAGTGGATGGCGCGGGCGATGGCCAGGCACTGCTTTTCGCCGCCCGACATGGTGCCGATGGCCTGGTGCGGGTCGCGCACCATGATGCCCATATCGGCCAGCTTGTCGCGCGCCGTGTCGGCCGCATAGTCGATATCCATCACGGGAACCAGGCCCAGCAGCTTTTTCATCGGCTCGCGGCCCATGAAGAAATTGCGCGCCACGGACAGCAGCGGCACCAGCGCCAGATCCTGGTAGACGGTGGCCACGCCCATGTCCAGCGCTTCGCTGGGCGAATTGAAGACGACGGGCTTGCCATCGACCAGGTATTGCCCATCGGTGGGCTTGTGCACGCCGGCCAGGGTCTTGATCAAAGTCGACTTGCCGGCGCCGTTGTCGCCCAGCAAACAATGAACCTCCCCCTCGCGCAACCGCATGGTGATGTTTTGCAAGGCCAGCACGGAGCCGAAGCGCTTGCTGACATTTTCCAGGGCAAGAATATATTCGCTCATGATTTATCTCGCTTCCGTCACGCGTGAGCGTACAAAGTTATTGAACAGCACCGCGATCAGCAGCATCACGCCGAGGAATACGCGGAACCAGTCCGAATTGATGTTGGTATAAGTGATGCCGATCTGCACCACACCGAAGATCAGCGCGCCGAAGCAGGCGCCGACGACGGAACCGTAGCCGCCCGTCAGCAAGGCGCCGCCGATGACGGCCGCGATGATGGCTTCGAATTCCTTTTGCATGCCCCGGTCGGCGGCGGCCGAACCCACGTCGCATACTTGCAAGGTGGCAAACAGGCAGGCGCAGAAGGCCGTGAAGACGAACAGCGAAATTTTCACCTTGCGCACCGGCACGCCTACATTCTTGGCCGCGTTGGCGTCGCCGCCGACGGCAAACATCCAGTTGCCGAAGCGGGTACGCGACAAGACGAATGCGGCGCCGGCGGCCAGCACCAGCCACCAGGCGATGACTTTCGGCACGCCTTTCACCAGCGGCGAGCCGTCGTCGAGCACGGCGATCCAGCCATGCGCGCCCAGCCACTGGAACAGGCCGGTGGCGACGTTGCCGTGGAACAGCAGGCTGGCCAGCCAGTCCTGCGCCGCCAGATCGCCCACGCCGCTGACGATGGTGCGGTTGGCGAACATGATCGACAGGGCCAGGGTCAGGCCGCGCAGGATGAACAGGAATGCCAGGGTGACGATGAACGATGGCAAGCGCGTCTTGATGACGATGTAGCCGTTGAGCCAGCCCAGCGCCATGGAACCGGCGAAGGCGAACAGGATCGCGGCCCACAATGGCCAGTGGAAATAAATCGTCGGGATGGCGATCATCATGCCGGCAAAGCCGATCATGGAGCCGATCGACAAGTCGAATTCACCGGCGATCATCAACAGGCAGGCGCCGATGGCGATGATGCCCAGGTAGGACGCCACTTGCATCCAGTTGACGACGCCATCGAGGTTGAACATGCCGGAATCGCCGGCCGTGATGACGAAGAAGGCAAACACGAGCACCGCGCCGGAGATCGAGGCGAACTCGGGGCGGCCAAAAAACCGTTTGACCCAGCTGGTCGTGCCCACGCGCTCGTCGGCGGCGGCAACTGGCTTGCTGGAGGCGCCGGGAGGCGGAGGAGGATACTTGCCGGGGCTAGCCAGGCTGGATTTGAGCGCAGTCATACGAAGTCCTTTCAGTGATACTTGTTACCAATTCCGATTACTTTCCTGCCAGCATCGCTGGCGCCAGGCGTGTTGCTCCCATGCGCCGCCCGCGGGAGGCGGTGCGGCGCTGGGCAACTCCTGGTGGCGACTGGGTGGCTTAGCGGTATTGGCCGGCGTACTTTTCGACCTTGGCGATGTTTTCCTTGGTCACGAAACCGGGGCCGGAGCTGATGTGGCGCGGGCCGTAGATGGGCGTCAGGCCGTATTCCGCCAGGCGCGCCTGGTATTTCGGATTGGCGATCAGGATTTCCTTGACCTTGGCCAGGTCCGTGATTTTTTGCTGTTTCATGATGGCCATCACGGCGACGGGAATGTAGCCTTGCAGGTAGGGCTGCTGGTCGATGGCGAACTGGATGCTGCCATCCTTGATGCCCTTGGCGATTTCTTCCGACAAGTCGAAGCTGGCGAAGTACATCTTGCCTTTCAGGCCCAGCTTCTCGACGGCGCGCATGGCGGCCGGCGCCGAATCCGGTCCCAGCGCCAGCACGGCCTGGGTCTTCGGATTGCTGCGCAGATAGGCGCTGACCTTGCTCTCGATCACGCCAGGGTCGACGCCATTGGTGTCGAGCGTGGACGCTTTGAAATCGACGCCGAGCGCATCGGCAAAACCGCGGCAGCGTTCGAACGACGATGCATTCATCGCATAGTGATTCACGCACACGAACGATTTGATGCCCGCTTCCTTGGCCCGCTTGCCGGCGCCCAGGCCCGCGTCATACTCGGGCTGGCCCACGTGCATGATGGCTTTCAACTGTTCGCTTTGCGCCAGGGTGCCCGAATTGATGGTCACGAGCATGATTTTCTTCGCCACGACCGTGCCCAGCGGCTTTTGCAGCACGCTGAAGTCGGCGATGTCGGCAATCAAGCCATCGTAATTGCGCGCGGCCGATTGCTCGATCAGGCGCGCCATGTCGGCCAGGTCGCCATTCGGCGGATTGCGGTAGTCGACGGACACATTGAAGTCCTCGCCCGCTTGCTTGATGGCGTTCTTGATGGTGTTCCACCAGGAATCGGAGTCCGGTGCATGGCTGACCATGACGAATTTCTCGCCGGCAGCATGGCTGGCGCCCGTGCTCAATCCCAGGCTCAGGCCCAGGCTGGCGATGGCCAGGCACTTCATCAAACCCTTGCTTTTATTGCTATGCATGAATGTCTCCTAGACGGATTAATTTTTATAGTTGCGAGCTTTTATGAAGGGTGTCACCGGCCTGGCCTTGCGGCACGCGAACCGATGCACTGCGCACAGCTTAGGCCACAAAAAAGACAAATGCAATAAAATTTTCAAAATAAATTTAAATAGAAATTCGTTTCTATTTTCAGGATTCCCTCCTATAATTCTCGCCAGAACCAGCCGCACGGAATTGATACGTCATCGCGGCCCAGCAAGCACACCGAGGAAAAAAATCATGGCAGCCACCGCCCCCATCGAACAGCTGATGCAGCACATTGCCGCCGAGTACGACAACCTGTCGCGCCAGTTGAAAGTCATCGCGCAATACATCGAAAAGCACCGCGCCAGCCTGATGCTCGAGCGCATCAGCGACATCGCCGCCGCCTGCGACGTGCAGCCGTCGGCCATCGTGCGTTTCGCGCAGCGCTTCGGCTACACGGGCTTTTCCGAAATGCAAGATGTGTTCCGCCAGGCGTACACGGACCAGGCCGGCGCCACGCCCGACTACCAGCAGCGCATCCGCAAGCTCATTTCCACGCGCGACGCGGCCCTCAGCGCGGGCGACCTGACGCGCGAATTCGTCGGCGCCAGCCGCGCCGGCCTCGACGATCTGGCCGCCGGGCTCGACGACGTGCAACTGGAAGCGGCCGTCAACCTGCTGCTCAAGGCTGAAAACATCTATGTGATCGGCGTGCGCCGGTCCTTTCCGATCGCCTCCTACATCGCCTACGCGCTGGAACACACGGACAAGCGCGTGCACCTGATCAGCGGACTGGGCGGCATGCACCGCGAACAGATGCGCAGCGTGCGCGAACGCGATGTGGCGATCGCCATCAGTTTCTCGCCTTACGGCAAGGAAACCCAGCAGTGCATCAAGGCGGCGCAGGACAAGGGCGCCAAGGTCCTCGTGATTACCGACAGCAAGCTGGCCCCGCTCGCGCGGGCCGCCGACGCGCTGCTCACCGTCACCGAGGGCAGTGCCTTCGCCTTCCGCTCGCTGACCAGCACCATCTGCCTGTGCCAGGCGCTGTTCATCGCGCTGGCATACAAATTAGAGCTCGACATCGAAGAAATCCACACCCCAGGAGAACATGATGATTGAAGTAGCGTTGTTCGGCGCCGGACGCATCGGCAAAATCCACGCGGCCAACCTGGCTGCCCAGCCCGGCGTACAGTTCAAGTACGTGGTCGACGTCAACCAGGAAGCGGCGGCCGCGCTGGCTGGCCTGCATGGCGGCAGCAGCGCCACCGTGGAAGCGGCGCTGGCCGACCCGGCCATCAAGGCCGTCGTCATCGCCTCGAGCACGGACACCCACGCGGACCTGATCCTGCGCTCGGCCGCCGCCGGCAAGGCCATCTTTTGCGAAAAACCCGTCGATCTGACCCTCGACCGGGCACGCGCCTGCGCCGCCGCCGTCAAGGAAGCCAAGGTGCTGTGCATGCTGGGTTTCCAGCGCCGCTACGACCCCACCTTCAATGCCGTCAAGACACGCATCGAAGCGGGCGAAATCGGCACGCCGGAATTGCTGGTCGTCACCAGCCGCGATCCGGGCCCACCGCCCGTCAGCTACATCAAGGTCTCGGGCGGCATCTTCAAGGATATGCTGATCCACGATTTCGACATCTTCCGCTGGATACTCGACGATGAAGCCGTCAGCGTGCACGCCACGGGCAGCTGCCTCGTCGATCCGGCCATCGGCGCGGCGGGCGACCTCGATACGGCCGTCGTCACCATCCGCACGGCCAAGGGACGTTTGTGCCAGATCAATGCCTCGCGCCGCGCCGCCTACGGCTACGACCAGCGCTTCGAAGTGCTGGGCAGCGCCGGCATGCTGCAGGCGGGCAACCACAAGCCGACGGAAGTGACGGCCTATGGCTCGGTGAACGTCAGCGTGGACAAGCCGGAAGATTTCTTCCTGGAACGTTATCGCCATGCTTACGCGCAGGAAATGGCGCATTTCTTTGACGCCCTCACCCACGGCACGCCGCTGCGCACCACCGTCCACGATGGCTTGAAGGCACTGGAACTGGCCGAGGCGGCGACACTGTCGTGGCGCGAACAGCGCGTGGTCACTGTATAAACCAATAATAAAGCTATCTGGAGACCACATGTCATCCCCAACATTAAAAGTCGGCATCGTCGGCCTGGGCAGGCTGGGCCAGCGCCATGCCATCAACCTGGCGCAGCGCGTGCCGAACGCGCAAGTGGTGGCCGCCTGCAGCCCCGTGCCGGCCGAGCTGGACTGGGCCGCCAGCCAGCTCGGTATCACTACCGGCTATGCCGATTACGATGCGCTGCTGGGCCACCCGGGCCTGGACGCCGTCTTCCTCGTCACGCCCACCTCGCTGCATGCGGACCAGATCATCGCCGCCTTGCGCGCCGGCAAGCATGTGTTTTGCGAAAAACCGCTATCGCTGGAGCTGGCCGACTGCCTGAAGGTGGAAGCGGAAGCGGCGCGCCACCCGCAGCTGACCATCATGATCGGCTTCGTGCGGCGTTTCGACGCCAGCTATCATGACGCCCAGCAAAAGATCGCACTAGGACGCATCGGCAAGCCGTATCTGGTGCGTTCGCAAACCTGCGACCAGAACGACCCCAGCGGCGCCTTCATGCGCTTCGCCCCCACCAGCGGCGGCATCTTCCTCGATTGCAGCGTGCACGATATCGACCTGGCGCGCTGGCTGCTGGGCAATCCCGTGCCCAAGCGCGTGTATGCGAGCGGCACCAACGCCATCCACACGGGCTTGCAGGCCTTCGGCGACGTCGACAACGGCCTGGCGACGGTCGAGTTCAGCGACGGCAGCATGGCCAGCTTCATGGCGTCGCGCACCATGGCGCATGGCCACGAGACCCTGACGGAAGTGTTCGGCACGGGCGGCCGCCTGGCTGTGGGCAGCAATCCGCGCCTGAACCGCGTGGAAATTTCGGATGCGCACGGCGTGCGCAACGAGTGTACGCCGGACTTCTATGCCCGCTTCGCCGACGCCTTCCTGATCGAGGCGCAGGAGTTCACGGATGCGGCACTGGGCCGGCGCACCTTGTCATTGACCTTGCACGACGCGACGGAAGCGACGCGCATCGGCCTGGCCATGACGCAAGCCATGCGCGAGGCCCGGCCCGTGGAGTTTTAAGCGCACGCGGTGGACTCAGGCGGCCGGCGCGGGAAATGGACGTTCGGGCTGTTTGGGTTCCACGGCCAGCCGCAAGCCCATGGCATCGAGGATGGCCGTCAAGGTGCTCAGCGAGGGATTGCCATCGGGCGACAGGGTGCGGTACAGCTGGGTAGGATTGAGCTTGGCCGCCTGCGCCACAGCGGGCACGCCGCCAAAGGCGCGCGTCAGCTGGCGCAGCACGGCCAGCAGTTCGCCATGGTCGCCATCGACGAGGATATTGTTGATCAATTCGAGGGCGAGTTCGGGATCGTCGCGGTACAGTTCAGCCATCGCCTCGTCATGCGAGCGGTCTCTCGGTGGTTTGCTTAGTTCCTCTTTCATGTCCTCTCTCCTTCCAGTCGTGCCAGCAGGCACAAGCGTATTCGATATCTTTCGGCTGCGTGCGCTTGTCGCCTCCGCACAGCAATAAAATGATCTGCTCCCCGGCAATGGCGTAATAGATACGGTAACCGGCTCCCACATCGATCCGTAACTCCCACACGCCGTCATGGCAGAACTTGTGGTCGCCAAAATTGCCGGGAATCATACGCAGCACGCGCCGGGCTATGGCCACCCTGGCCGTAGTATCGCGCTGGCGTTTCAGCCATTCCGTGTATAAATCCCTGCCCGATGACGTCAGATAGTGCCGGATCTCGACCACCATATTCGTCCATAAACGAAGGAAGATCAAGGAGAAAGTCACGTGGTTGCATAAAAAAGAAGACCACGCCATCTTGCGGCGAAACCGCATGACGCAGGGGCCGAATGCCGGGATCACTGATGTATATCAAGATGCGTTTCCCCAGTTACTGTAGAGAAATGATGTGACGCGTACACGCCTCACGCGCATGCCATTGCGCTATACAATAGGCGCTGCCCAACCGCGAAAAACCCTGCCGCCATGACGAACAACGACAGCAACTCCCCTCCCCTTGCCGACGTGGCCGAACGCTACGTCAAGCTGGTCCTGGCCATGGGCCAGCACGATGCCTCGTACGTGGACGCCTATTACGGCCCGCCCGCCTGGCAACAGGAAGCGGCAGAGCGGCAACAGGGTCTGAGCGATATCCAGGCTGCCGCGCAGGATGCACTGGCCCTGCTGGCTGGTGACGCCTCCTTACGCGCAGTCAACCTGCGCAAGCAATTGCAGGCCGTGCTGGCCAAGGCGGACATGCTGCAGGGATCGCGCCTCGATTTCGATACGGAAAGCGCGCGCCTGTACGACGCCGTCTCGCCCCATCACAGCCGCGCGTACTACCAAGCACTGGTGGCGCAGATCGACGCCCTGCTGCCCGGCGGCGGCACGGTCAGCGCACGCGTGAATGCCTTGCGCGCGCAACTCGTCATTCCCGCCGACAAGCTGCGCGCCGTCATGGAGGCGGCCATCCGCGCGGGCCGCGAGCGCACCTTGCAGTACATCGCCCTGCCCGAAGGCGAAGATTTTATATTGGAATTCGTCACCGACAAGCCCTGGAGCGGCTACAACTGGTACAAGGGCAACTACCAGAGCGTGATCCAGATCAATACGGACTTGCCCGTGTATATCGATCGCGCCGTCGACCTCGGTTGCCACGAAGCGTATCCGGGCCACCACGTCTACAACGTGCTGCTGGAACGCGACCTGGTGCGCGGCAAGGGCTGGATGGAATACTGCATCTATCCCCTGTATTCGCCGCAATCCTTGATCGCCGAAGGCACGGCCAATTACGGCATCGAACTGAGTTTCACGGATGAAGAACGGCTGGACTTCGAACAGCAGGTGCTGTACCCGCTGGCCGGCCTCGAGCCAAAGCTGGCGCCCCGCTACGCGCAACTGAACCAGCTGCTGGCGAAACTCGGCTACGCCGACAACGACATCGCGCGCCAGTACCTCGAAGGCGGCATCACGCGCGAAGAAGCGCTGGAATGGCTGGTCAACGTGCGCCTGTATCCAGCCGAAAAATCCGCGCAGCGCCTGCAGTTCTACGATGCCATGGGCGCGTACGTCATCAATTACAACCTGGGCCAGGACATGGCGAAAGCCTATGTCGAGCGCCAGGGCGCGACGCGTGCCGCCCATTGGGCCGCCTTCCTCGACCTGATGTCCTCGCCCCGCGTGCCCAGCGCGCTGCTGGCCTGACGCTGCCGCCGGCGCCTCACTGGGCCGGCAGGCGGATGGTCGCTTCCAGGCCGCCGTCGCGGTGGTTGGCCAGGGTCAGCTCGCCGCCGTGGGCCTGGACGATGCTGCGCGCAATGCCGAGCCCCAGCCCCATGCCATGCGCATTCTGCTCGCGGCCATGCTCCAGGCGCACATACGGCTGGAACAGGCTGGCGAACGCCTCTTCGGCCACGCCGGGGCCGTCGTCGCGGATGCGGATGACGATATGCCCTCCTTCACGGCACGCCGACAGGTGGGCCGTCTTGCCATAAAACAGGGCATTGTCGAGCAGATTCCCGATGGCGCGCTTCAGGGCCAGGGGCTTGGCCTTCACGCTCAGGCCCGTCTCCGCGTAATGCACCTCGTGGCCAGCCAGCTGGGTCCCGCGCACCATGCGCTGCAGCAAAGGGTCCAGGCGCACCTCGGTGGCGTTTTCATGGATGTCGCTATCCTTCACGCATTGCAGCGCCCCCTTGACCATCATGTCCAGCTCGTCGAGGTCGTCGTGGAATTCATTGCGCTGCACATCGTCGTCGAGCAGTTCCGTGCGCAGTTTCAAACGCGTGATGGGCGTGCGCAAGTCGTGCGAAATCGAGACGAACAGCCGTTCGCGGTCTTCCAGATAGCGCTGGATACGTTCGCGCATGCCGCTGAAAGCGCGCGCCGTCTGCACGAACTCGCGGCTGCCCGTCTGCGGCAGGGGCGGCGGCGTCTCGCCGCGGCCAAACGCTTCGGCCGCATCCGACAGGGCCGCCAGCGGCCGCGTGGTCCAGCGCACGACGAGGATGGACAGCAGCAGCACGGCCGCCAGCGACAATGCCTGCAGCAGCACCCGGTCCAGGGTCCACGGATTACTGCTTTGCAAGAAATACGGGTTGGGCATCAGTGCCGCCAGGTACAGCCAGTTGCCCGGCTCCAGCTCGGCCTGGATCACGAGGACGGGCGCGGGATTCGGTTTCAGCAGCAAGATATGCTGGACCCAGTTTTCCGGCAAGTCGCCGATGTGCGCACCGCTGTCGGCCACCACCAGGTCGCTCGGCCAGGCGAAGCCCACGCGGTAGCCGGCCAGCTGCGGCAAGTCGCTCTTCAGCGCCGCGCCCACCGTGGCCACCACCGTATCGGCCAGCGCGTGCGGTGCGATTTCGCGAATGGCCAGCGGCCCCTGGTTGACGTTGACAAAGAAGCGCGTGCCGCCCATCTCGCGAAATTGCTGAATCAGGATGGGGCGGTAGTTGGCCGGCAGGCTGAGGAAGAAACGGATGGTGCTGGCGGCGCTGCGGGCCAGGTGCTGCGACGCCATGCGCGCCTCCACCGCCGAGTCGCGGCGCAGCTGCGCGGCCCAGATCAGGTTACCCACCAGTTGCGTGGCCAGCACACCGGCCACCATCACGACGGACAGGCGGCCCAGCAGCGATGGCGGCAGCAGGCGCTCGAGCAGACGGCGCGCGCCCCGCTCAGGCATGCGCACTGCTCACGTCGGCCGAAAACACATAACCGGCACCGCGCACCGTCTTGATCAGCACGGGTTGCTTGCCATCATCCTTCAGGCGCAGGCGCAGCCGGCTCACCTGCACGTCGAGCGAGCGGTCGAGCGGCCCCGCGTCGCGCCCCCGCGTCTGTTCGCACAGCACGCTGCGGTCGAGGATATCGCCCGGATGTTCGACAAAGTAGCGCAGCAGCTGGAAATCGAGGCCCGTCAGCTGCAGCGCCTCGCCATCGGCATCCGTCACCGTGCGTTCCAGCGTGTCGAGCGTGAACCCCACGAAGCGGTAAAAGCGGGGCGGCGCGGCCGCGTCGATGCCCGTGCGGCGGTGGATGGCCTTGATGCGCGCCAGCAATTCACGCGGACTGTAGGGCTTGGCGATGTAATCGTCGGCGCCCAGCTCCAGGCCCACCACCCTGTCCGTCTCGTCGGAGCTGGCCGTCAGCATGATGATGGGCACGTTCGAGCGGGCGCGCACCACCTTGCACAGGGCAAAGCCGTCCGTGTCGGGCAGCATCACGTCGAGGATCACCAGCGACAGGCTATCGACGTGGCGATGGAATTCGGCCAGGAAGGTGGCGCCATCGTGCGCCAGTCCCACCTCGTACTGGTTCTTTTCCAGGTAGGCCTTCAGCAGCATGCGGGTCTTTTGATCGTCGTCAACGACCAGGATTTTGCGTGACATGGTCTCGTCCTTTTTTATTCAGCGCCTGCAACATGCTGCCGATGCGGCGCTGGGCGTCGGCCGCGCTGATCGTCTCGTCCAGGAAATAGCGGTGCACCTCGGCGATGATGGCGTCCTTGCTGGTTTCATCGGTGGCCATGCGGTGCACGAGGCTGGGCGCCTGGAAGGCGGCGCCGCGCGCGAACGCCTGCGCCGAGGCGCGCCCACAGCTGTCCAGGCGCGACAGGTCGGCCTGGCGCAAGGCGGGAATCGAGCCCTTTACCTGGCTGTACTCGAGCTGCACGGACGGCGAAGCGACCACCTGCGCCAGCTTTTCCTGCGCGCCCTGGTGCGTGTAGTCCGAAGCGAACATGGCCAGCGTATCGATGCTGTACAGGTGATATTCGCCCGTGTCGGGCGCGGCGGCGCAGCCGAAGACCTCGTCCGTGGCGCGGCCCCAGGCGTTCAGCTCGCCCTTCGCCCAGTCGCCCATGATATACATGGCCGCCTCGCCATCACCGACCTGGCGCGCCATCTCGGGCCAGCCCTGTTCGCGCAGCGGCGCCGCCATCCATTGCTTGAGCGACCTCAAGCGCTGCAAGGCGTGCCGCAGGCGGGGGTCCGCATACGCCTCGGCTTTCTTGTCGACAAACAGGGCCCGGTAGTAGGCAGGCCCCGATTCGGCCAGCACCAGCGTCTCGAACAGGGTGGCCACTTGCCACGCCTCGCTGCTTTGCGCCAGCGGCGTGATGCCGGCCTGGCGCAGCGTGGCGGCCACGCGCTCGAAGTCGCTCCAGCTGCGCGGCACGGCCAGGCCCAGGCGCTGGAAAATCTTGCGGTTGTAAAACAGCGTATTGATGCGGTGGATGCCGGCCGGCACGCCCATCGTATGGCCGCGGTTCTGCAGCAGGCCCCACACGGTCGGATACATGGTTGCGCGCCAGTTGTTGCTGGCGGCAACGCTGTCGAGCTGCAGCAGCAGGCCCAGGTCGCTCCACTCACCCAGGGTATAGCCGATCAGCTGCATGACTTCCGGCGAATTGCCGGCCAGCACGCGGCTCTTCAGCACCTTGCCCGCGCCGACGCCGGCGCCGCCCGCGATGCCCGCGTCGCGCCACTCGACGCCTTCCTGCGCCAGGCGCGCCACCAGCACGTCGGCCGCGCGGCGCTCGCCGGTCGAGGTCCACCAGTGCAGCACTTGCAGCGGCTCGGCCCGCACTGGCACGCCGGTCCACATCAGTGATAGCAGTGCCAGTGCCGCCACGCCGCGACGGCGGGCGGCCCCGGCATGGCGGTCGGCGGTGCTGCGCGGTGGCGTCTTCAATGCTGTCCCCTTGTTCTTGTCGCGACAAACTATAGCCCAACTACAAAACAGCAGGTTGGTAATTTAGTCACCTGATTTGTAAAGAAACGTGAGCTTTTGTTGCCCGATCTTGCGCGGCGGCTAAACCACCGCTGCCGCCTGACGCCCCGCGCGGCGCGCCATGGCAGCGGATGACGGTAAGGAAAGGTAAGCAAGCGCACCTGCGCATTTCAATATTATCCTTTGAAATCAACAAGATAAGGGGCGATCGCCAGCGCAATGCCGGGAGCTGGCGTCACATTTTCCCCGATGCTACTGTCCGCCAACTGCAGCGTAACAGGCAGTCAAACAAGACCAACACCAACAAGGAGACATCATGCGATTGCATGCACAAGGCGGCGTGGCCGCGCGCAACACATTGCTGGCACTGCTGCTGGCCAGCGGCACGGCACAGGCGGGCACGCTGACCATCGAAAGCTGGCGCGTGGACGACAAGACCCTGTGGGAAACGGTGCTCATCCCCGCCTTCCAGAAAAAACATCCGGGCATCGAGATCAAGTTCTCGCCCACCGCCCCCACCGAATACGATTCCACCCTGAACGCGCGCCTGAGCGGCGGCACGGCCGGCGACTTGCTCGCTTGCCGCCCGTTCGACGTCTCGCTGGCCCTGTACAAGCGGGGCCAGCTGGAAAAGCTCGACGGCAAGGCCGGCATGGACAACTTCCCCGCCTCGGCCAAGGTGGCGTGGCAGACGGACGATGGCAAGGACACCTTCTGCATGCCGATCGCCTCCGTCATGCATGGTTTTCTGTACAACAAGAAAATCTTCCGCGAACTGAAACTGCAGCCGCCGGCCACGGAAGAGGAATTCTTCAAGGTACTGGAAACGGTCAGGAAGAGCGGCAAATATGCGCCGCTGGCGCTGGGCACGGCCGACCAGTGGGAAGCCAACCAGGTGGTCTTCACCAGCATCGGCGCCAATTACTGGAAGGGTGAAGAGGGCCGCAAGGCGCTGATCGCGGGCAAGGCCAAATTTACCGACCCGCAATTCGTCGCCGCCTGGGAATATGAGGCCCGGCTGGGCAGCTATCTGTCCAAGGGCGCCAGCGCGCAAACCTATGGCGACAGCCAGAACCAGTTCGCGCTGGGCAAGGCCGCCATCTACCCGTCCGGCTCCTGGGACATCGCCTACTTCAAGCAGGACCCTGAGCTGGAGCTGGGCGCCTTCAACCCGCCCGTGCGCAAGGCGGGCGACAAGTGCTATATCTCCGACCACACGGACATCGGCATGAGCGTCAACAAGAAGTCGAAGAACAAGGAAGACGCCTACAAATTCCTCGCCTGGCTCGGTTCGCAGGAATTCGCCGACATCTACACCAACAAGGTGACGGGCTTCTTCTCGCTGTCGAACCATTTGATTTCCATCAAGGATCCGCTGGCCAAGCAGATGAACGGCTGGCGCGCCAGTTGCGCCTCGACCATTCGTCTGAACGCGCAAATCCTCAACCGTGGCGAACCGAGCATGGAAAACGAACTGTGGAACGTCAACGCCCAGGTGTTGAACGGCAAGCTGGCACCGAAAGACGCGGCGCGCCAGATCCAGTCCGGCTTTGCCAAGTGGTACAAGCCGCAGCAGCAATAAATCCCCCCATCCTCCCCGCGCAACCGGCCTGAGCAATGCGATGCGGCAGCCGGTGGCACGGTTTTGCCGGCGGCCCCGCCGCCGGTGCTTTTCTTCGTCTGGAGTTTCGCCGTGAAAAAAGCTTTCCCATGGCACGTGCTCGTGTTCCTGGCCCCGGCGCTGGTCATCTACTCGCTGTTCAGCGCCTTGCCGCTGGCCGATACCCTGCGCCTGGGCCTGTACACGACCGATGAGGGCGGCCAGCACCATTTTGCCGGCCTGGCCAACTACGCCACCATCCTGTTCGACCCGCAGTGGTCGCAAAGTTTCTGGAATGCGATGTGGAACAACTGCAAGTTTTTTCTCATCCACATGCTGCTGCAAAATCCCATCGGCCTGCTGCTGGCCACCCTCTTCAGCCTCAAGGGCTTGAAGGGCGAGCGCAGCTACCGCACCCTGATCTTCCTGCCCACATTATTGTCCGTGGTGATCATCGGCTTCATCTGGCAGCTGATCCTGTCGCCGCTGTGGGGCGTGGGCCAGTCGCTGATGGATGGCGTGGGCATCGGCAGCTACTTCGCGCCATGGCTGGGCCAGGAATCGACGGCCCTGCTGACCATCGCGCTCATTTCTGTTTGGCAATACATCGGCATTCCCATGATGCTGATCTATGCGGCCCTGCTGGCCGTGCCCGAGGAAATCATCGAGGCGGCCCACGCGGAAGGGGCCGGCGCCATGCGCATCTTCTGGCAAATCAAGCTGCCGCTGATCTGGCCCACCCTGGGGCTGGTGACCATCCTGACGTTTGTCGCCAACTTCAATGCCTTCGACCTCGTGTATTCCGTGAAAGGCGCGCTGGCGGGACCGAACTACGCCACCGACATCCTCGGCACCTTCTTCTACCGCACCTTCTTCGGCTACCAGGCCCAGCTGGGCAGTCCCACCATGGGCGCGGCCGTGGCCACCATGATGTTCCTCGTCATCCTCGCGGGCGTGGGCGTGTATTTCTTTTTCGTGCAGCGCAAGCTGACACGCTACGAACTGTAAGGGCCGCCATGCGCAACGTTTCCACCCGCCCCCTGGGCCGCGCCGCCGTGCACGTGATCCTGGCCGGCTACACCCTGATCGCCCTGTTCCCCATCGTCTTGATCCTGATCAACTCGGTCAAGACGCGGGCCGCCATCTTCGACAATCCGCTGGCCCTGCCCACGCCCGCCACCTTTTCCCTCGTGGGCTTTCACAAGGTGCTGGCCAATTCGGACTTCCTGCTGTACTTCGGCAACAGCCTGTTCGTCACCCTGCTGTCGCTGCTGCTGATCGTGCTGTTCGGCGCCATGGCGGCCTGGGCCCTGTCCGAATACACGTTTACGGGCAACCGCCTGCTGACCCTGTACCTGGCGCTGGGCATCATGATCCCCATCCGCCTGGGCACGGTCTCCATCCTGGAACTGGTGGTGCGGCTCGACCTGATCAATACCCTGACGGCGCTGGTGCTCGTGTACACGGCGCAGGGCTTGCCGCTGGCCGTGATGATCCTGTCCGAATTCGTGCGCCAGGTGCCGCGCGAACTGAAGGATGCGGCGCGCTGCGACGGCGTGGGCGAATTCGCCATCTTCTTCCAGGTGATCCTGCCCCTGATCCGCCCCGCCATCGCCACGGTAGCCGTGTTCACCATGATTCCCGCCTGGAACGACCTGTGGTTCCCGCTGATCCTGGCGCCATCGGACCGCACCAAGACCGTCACCCTGGGCGTGCAGCAATTCATCGGGCAATACGTGACCGACTGGAACTCCGTGCTGGCGGCGCTGTCGCTGGCCGTCATTCCCGTGCTCGTCATGTACGTCATTTTCTCTCGTCAACTGATCCGCGGCCTGACGTCCGGCGCGGTCAAATAATAGGTGCACCATGGCCCATGTAAGCCTGCAACAACTGACCAAATCCTACGATGGCCGCCACAATGTGCTGGCCGGCATCGACCTCGACATCCGCGACGGCGAATTCGTCGTGCTGGTGGGCCCTTCCGGCTGCGGCAAGTCGACCTTGCTGCGCATGCTGTGCGGCCTGGAAAGCATTTCGCACGGCACCCTCTCCATCGGCGGCAAGGTCGTCAACGACCTGCCGCCCGCCGAGCGGGGCATCGCCATGGTCTTCCAGAGCTATGCGCTGTATCCGCACATGAGCGTGTTCCGCAACATGGCCTTCGGCCTGAAGATCGCCGGCGCCGGCAAGGACGACATCGCCCGGCGCGTGCGCCACGCGGCCGCCATCCTGAAGATCGACCACCTGCTCGAGCGCCTGCCGCGCGAACTGTCGGGCGGCCAGCGCCAGCGCGTGGCCATCGGTCGCGCCATCGTGCGCGAGCCGCAGCTGTTCCTGTTCGACGAGCCGCTGTCAAACCTCGACGCGGCCCTGCGCGTGCAGACGCGGCTGGAAATCGCCAAGCTGCACCGCCAGCTGAACGCCACCATCGTGTATGTGACGCACGACCAGGTCGAGGCGATGACCCTGGGCGACAAGATCGTCGTCATGCATGGCGGCCATATCCAGCAGGCGGGCACGCCGCTCGAGCTGTACCAGCAGCCGGCCAACCGCTTCGTGGCCGGCTTCATCGGCGCGCCCATGATGAATTTCTTCGAAGGACAAGTCATCGCCGCGCAGGACGATGGCGTGCGTGTGGCCCTGGCCAGCGGCCAGGAAATCACGGCCCTCGTCGATCCGGCCGGCCTGCATGCGGGCGATGCCGTCACGGTGGGCCTGCGCGCCGAACACATCCTGGAAAACGGCGATGGCGGCGCCCGCTTCCAGGGCGTCGTCAGCCTGGTGGAACACCTGGGCGAAGCCAACTTCATCTACCTGGCGCTGGACAACGGCCAGGAACTGGTGATACGCGGCGACGGCAACAACCGCGTGCCGCTGGGCCAGCCGTTCACGGTCTCGGCCGCCAGCAGCGCCTTCCACCTGTTCGACGCGCAAGGCGTGGCGCGCACGCGGCGCCAGCCCGGCAACCTGATTTCATCGAAACAGATATTGGCCGCCTGAGCCTTCCGCCCAGGCAGCCCCCCGATTGGATCGGCAGCGATCCGGTATACGACGTGCCCAAGCACGCATTTTAATAACGACAAGGAGATTTCATGCAACACCCGATCAAGACCTCGCTGGCCCTCGCCTGCACCATGCTGCTGGCCTGCGGCGCCGCCCACGCCAGCGATGCCGAAGGCGAATACCACGGCTACTTCCGCGCCGGCCTCGGTTCGAGCACGGACAGCCGCGGCCCGCAAAGCTGCTACGGCCTGGGCGGCAACACCATGCGCTACCGGCTCGGCAACGAATGCGACACCTATGGCGAATTCGAATACCAGAAAGAAATGGCCAGGTCGCCCAACGGCGTCAGCTTCGTCGGCCACGTCATGGTGGCAGCCTACACGCCCAGCTCCGCCGTCAGCGATGCGGACCTGAGCATGTCGAAGATGTACGTGGAAGCGAAAAACATACCCACGCTCAACGGCGGCACGGCCTGGATCGGCAAGCGCTACTACATGCGTCCCGACATCCACATGCTCGACTTGCAATATATCAATATGAACGGCACTGGCGGCGGCATCGACCAGTACAAGCTGGGACCGGGCCGCATCAGCTATGGTTTCTTCAAGGATAACGACAAGCCCGGCAACTCGGCCATCCGGCAAAATCTCGTCTACCAGGGCATTCCCGTCAATCAGGATGGCACGCTGGAAGTGCTGACCACCCTCATCACGCCCGACAAGAAGGACAGCACCTCGCACGGCGGCTGGCAGGCGACCGTGCTGCACAAGCAGGATAAAGTGTGGGGCGGCGCCAACACCTTCGGCATCCAGTACGGCGTGGGGCCGGGCACGGGCGCCGGCGGCCAGTGCTGCGACCGCATGGGCACCACGGGTTCGATCCGCAACGGCAGCGACGTCACGCGCCTGCGCATCTTCAATTCGCTGTGGATACAGCCGACGCCCGAATGGAGCGCGGAAATGGTGGCCATCGTCCAGCGCGACAAGTCCAACGTCTCGGGCGGCAGCTCGACCTGGACCACCCTGGGCGTGCGCCCCGTGTATGCCGTCAACGACAACTTCAAGCTGCAGTTCGAGCTGGGCACGGACCGCGTGACCTCGCCCACGGGCGGCGCCGCGCAGCGCCTGACCAAGCTGACCTTCGCGCCCACCCTGACGGCGGGCAAGGGTTACTGGTCGCGTCCCGAGTTGCGCGCCTTCGTCACCTACGGCAAATGGAACGACGCCGCCACGGCCGCCGTCAACAAGGCCAATGAATCGGGGCCCGTGTACGGCAACGCCACCAGCGGCACCTCGTTCGGCCTGCAAGTGGAGACGTGGTTTTAGAAGCTGTCTTGATCTGGCGCAGTGCATGCGCCTATCGGACTGCGCGAAATCGCGTGCCGCGCTATGCTGCACGCCATACCGCTCACTTCGGAGGTCGCATGCACGCCGCATTTCCCCAGGCCGCCGCCGCGCTGGCCCTGTCTTTCGCCAGCATGGCCTGGGCCCGCGATGCCGCCGTCGCGCCCGCCCTCAGCGCGCGCCAGCAGGCGCTGATGTCCACCGTGGTGGGCAGCGCCGCCCATCCGCGCATCCTGCAGGTGCGCCTCGATGAATTGCATCCGACCCAGCCGGCCATCGGCTACGACCAGGTGTATTACAAGCTGGGACGCTATGCGGCCGAAGAAAAACATATCGCCGACATCGCCAAGCCCAGGAAATTTGCCGACCTGTGCGAAGCCAATGGCCAGGGCGACGTCTTGCCCGGCACGGCCAACGTGGCCGGCGCCACTCTGGCCGCGCCACCGGCCGGCTACCGCTGCAAGGCGGCCGTCGGCAGCCGTCCGGACGACATGAAGACCGTCGTCATCGGTCCGCGCGGCATCGTGTACCTGACCGATGGCCACCACACGTTTTCCGCCTTCCGGGAAGCCGATGGCGGGCGCAATCATCAAATGCAGGTCTGGGTCAAGGTCAGCGACAATTTCAGCGCGCTGGGCGAAGCGGCCTTCTGGACCCGCATGCGCGCAGAAAACAAGGTCTGGCTGAAGAACGGCAAGAACCAGGCCATCACGCCGCAGCAGCTGCCATCCGCCATCGGCTTGCGCACGCTCGGCGACGATCCCTACCGCTCGCTCGTCTACTTTACGCGCGGGATCGGCTACGAGCCGCCCAGCAAGGCCACGGAATTTCTCGAGTTTTACTGGGCCGACTGGCTGCGCGGCATGCCGGCGCTGGACCTGGCGCGTGTCGACCTGCGCGACCCTGTCGCGTATGCCAATGCCATCCTGCTGGCCGCGCAGGCGATGGTGGCGCTGCGGCCCGGCGACAGCGTCAGCGGCGGCAAGAGCGCGCGCGAACTGGGCGCCCTGCGGGAAGTGAACCGGGAAGCGTTCGATGAACTGATCGACGACAAGGGCAAGCTGCGCCACGCCATCGCGTATAAGAAATCGCTGGCGCAATAAGCGCGGCGGCGTAAACGACAACGGCCCGCCTGTCATGCGACAAGCGGGCCGTTTTTATTGGCAGGTGGCGCTTACGCGATACGCTCGCCGTTGGCCGGATCGAACAGGGCCGCCTTCGACAAGTTGAACGACAGCTGCATGGTCTGCCCCGGCAGCACCGCTTCGCGCGGGTGCGTGCGGCAGGTCACGGCGGCGCCGTTCAGGCGCGTCGTCAGCAAGGTGTCGGGGCCGGTCGGCTCGACCAGGTCGATCAGGCAACCGAGTTCCTGACCCACATCGCCGTGCGCGCTGCTCATGTCCGTGATCTGCTCCGGACGCACGCCCAGGATCACGTCGCGGCCCGCATAGCCGCGCAGCTTGTCGGCCGCGAACGGCAGGGCCAGGCGCAGGCTCTTGCCCGCGTTGTCGATGGCGACAAACACCTCGTCACCCTCGATGACAGGCTTGACGGTGATGAAGTTCATCGATGGCGAGCCGATGAAGCCGGCCACGAACAGATTCGCCGGATTGTCGTAGATTTCCTGCGGCGTGCCCAGTTGCTGCACCACCCCATCCTTCATGACGGCGATCAGGTCGCCCATGGTCATCGCCTCGATCTGGTCATGCGTGACGTAGACGATGGTGGCCTTCAGGCGCTGGTGCAGCAGCTTGATCTCGGCGCGCATTTCCACGCGCAGCTTGGCGTCCAGGTTCGACAGCGGTTCGTCGAACAGGAACAGCGAGGGCTTGCGCGAGATGGCGCGGCCCATGGCGACCCTCTGGCGCTGGCCGCCCGACAGCTGCGCCGGACGGCGGTCCAGCAAGTGCGTGATCTGCAGCGTTTCGGCGACGCGGGCGACGATTTCTTCCTGCTCCGCCTTCGGCACCTTTTTCACGTTCAAGCCGAACGCGATGTTTTCGCGCACCGTCATCGACGGGTACAGCGCATACGACTGGAACACCATGGCGATGTCGCGGTCCTTCGGCGGCAGGTCGTTGACCACCTTGCCGTCGATGAGGATTTCGCCCGAGGTGACGCTTTCCAGGCCGGCCACCATATTGAGCAAGGTCGATTTGCCGGAGCCGGAGCCGCCGACGAGGATCAGGAACTGGCCATCCTTGATCTCGATGTCGATGCCTTTCAGGACTTCGACGCCATTCGTGTACACCTTGCGGATGCTGCGTATCGATAAACTGGACATATTCTTTCCTTAACCTTTGACTGCGCCTGCGGTCAGGCCGCGCACAAAATAACGGCCTGCGACCAGATAGACCAGCAGGGTCGGCAGCGCGGCAATCACCGCGGCGGCCATGTTGACGTTGTATTCCTTCACGCCCGTGGACGTGTTGACCAGGTTGTTCAAGCCCACCGTGATCGGCTGCGAATCGCCGCTGGCGAAGACGATGCCGAACAGGAAGTCGTTCCAGATCTGCGTGAATTGCCAGATGATGCAGACGACGAAAATCGGACCCGAAATCGGCAGCACGATCTTGCGGAAGATCAGGAAGAAGCCGGCGCCGTCGATGCGCGCTGCCTTGATCAGCTCTTCCGGCACGCCGATATAGTAATTGCGGAAGAACAAGGTCGTGAAGGCCGTGCCGTACACCACGTGCACGAAAACCAGGCCGGTGGTGGTATTGGCCAGGCCGAATTCACCGAGCAAACGCGCCATCGGCAGGATCACCACCTGGAATGGAATGAAGCAGCCCACCAGCAAGGCGGCGAACAGGATTTCCGAACCGCGGAAGCGCCAGTGCGCGAACACATAGCCGTTGAAGGCGCCCAGGAAGGTCGAGATCAGCACGGCGGGAATCACCATCTTGATCGAGTTCCAGAAGAACGGCTGCATGCCGTCGCAGGTGACGCCCGTGCAGGCCGAAGACCAGGCCTTGGCCCAAGAATCGAACTGCCACACGTGCGGCAGTGCCAGCAGGTTGCCGCTGCGGATCTCGTCGAGCGACTTGAACGACGTCGACAAGGTCACGTACAGGGGCACGATGTAGTACACCGCGAACAGAATCAGCAGCAGGTATACCACCACCCGTCCAAGGGTGAGGCGATTATTGCGGGTAGGTGTCATCTCATCGCCTTTGCGCTGCGCGTTTCCAGGTACATCAGCGGCACGAGCACGGCCACGATAGTGGCCAGCATCATCATTGCCGATGCCGAGCCCAGGCCCAGCTGGCCGCGGGTGAAGGAAAACTGGTACATGAAGATGGCCGGCACGGACGACGAATTGCCAGGTCCGCCAGCCGTCAATGCGATGACCAGGTCGAAGCTCTTGATGGCGATATGCGCGAGGATCAGCAGCACGCTGAAGAACACGGGACGCATGGCGGGAATCACGATGCGCCAGTAGATCGTCGGCAGCGATGCGCCGTCGACTTGCGCCGCCTTGATGATTTCATCGTCGATGCCGCGCAGGCCGGCCAGGAACAGGGCCATGACAAAGCCCGACGACTGCCATACGCCGGCGATCACCACCGTGTAGATGGCCATGTCGGAGTTCACCAGCCAGTCGAAGGTAAACGAGGTCCAGCCCCAGTCGTGCATGACCTTTTCCAGGCCCAGGCTGGGATTGAGCATCCATTTCCAGGCCGTGCCGGTGACGATGAAGGACAGCGCCATCGGATACAGGTAGATGGCGCGCAGCGCGCCTTCGGCGCGGATTTTCTGGTCCAGCAGGATGGCCAGGAACAGGCCGATGGCGATGCTGCAACCGATGAACAGGACACCGAAGATGCCGAGGTTCTTGAGCGAGGTCCACCAGCGCTCGTTGTCGAACAGCTCGTAATATTGCACCAGGCCGGCGAACTCGTAGTTCGGCATCAGCCGCGATTCGGTCAGCGACAGCCAACCGGTCAAAAAGATAAAACCATAGACGAATACCAGGCTGGCGATGAGCGTGGGGCCCAGCACCATCTGCGGTATCCATCGGTCGAATTGCTTGCGTATGGACATAGGACAGCCGTAGAAGTAAAAACTGCGTGTGGCGCCGGCCCGGCCGAAGCCAGCGCGGACGCCTGCGATGCATGCGATGCAGCGGGCGCCGGCGGGAGTGCCGGCGCCGTCGTGATTACTTCACTTTTGCCGCTTTGGCCAGGGCGGCAACCGCGTCTTTGGAGCTCATGTTGGTGTTCATGAACTTGGCGATGACGTCGGTCACGGCGCCTTGCGTGGCCGATGCCAGCGCCATGCCGTGGGCGAACGATGGCACCAGGCCGCCGGACTTGTTGGTGGCGTCCATGTCTTCCATCGATTTCAGGGCGCAAGCGTCAAACTTGTCCTTCGATACGCCGGAACGCACGGGGATGGAACCCTTGTTCAGGTTGAAGATCGACTGGAACTTCGGATTCATGATGGCGTTGGCCAGGGCGATCTGCCCTTTCTTCGCATTCGCATCCTTTTGCGTGAACATGGCAAACGAATCGATGTTGAAGGTGTAGGCCTTGTCCGTGCCAGGAGCGGCCACGCACAGGTAGTCCTTGCCCGGCACCTTGCCGGCGGCCGTGAACTCGCCCTTGGCCCAGTCGCCCATGAACTGGAAGCCGGCCTTGTTGTTGATGACCATGGCGGTGGCCAGGTTCCAGTCGCGGCCGGCCGCATCCTTGTCGATGTAGGTCTTCACCTTGCCCAGGGTGTCGAACACCTTCAGCATGGTCGGGCCGGTCAATTCCTTCTGGTCCAGCTTGAGGATGGCCTTCTTGTAGAATTCCGTGCCGCCCACGCCCAGCGCGACGGATTCAAACACGGTGGCGTCCTGCCAAGGCTGGCCGCCGTGGGCGATCGCGATGCCGCCCGATTTCTTGATCTTCTCGGCCGCGTCGAAGAACGCATCCCAGGTGGTCGGGGTGGTGGCCACGCCGGCTTTTTTCAGCACTTCCGGATTGACCCACATCCAGTTCACGCGGTGGACGTTGACGGGAGCCGCAACGTAGTGGCCCTTGTATTTCATGATGTCGGCGACGACTTTTGGCAGAACGGCATCCCATTTGCCTGGAATGGCGGCATCATCGATATTGGCCAGCACGCCTTCCGCGCCCCACTCCTGGATCGACGGGCCCTTGATCTGGGCGGCCGTTGGCGGATTGCCGGAAATGACGCGGGTCTTCAGCGCGGTCGCGGCGTTTTCGCCAGCGCCGCCAGCCACGGCGAAGTCTTTCCAGCCGAAGCCGCTTTCCTTCACGATCTGCTGCAACTGGCCCACGGACTTCGCTTCGCCGCCGGAGGTCCAGTAGTGCAACACTTCCACGTCGGTCGCAAACGCGCTGCCGGCAAACGCCAGGGTGGTCAATGCGGCCAGTTGGGTAATCTTGAATTTCAGTTTCATCTCCACATTCCTTTTTTGATCAAGCTTTTAGGGGGCTTCGGCATACGGGGGCCGAAAAAGGTGAAATCTGCGCCTGTACCGGCGCTCTTGTGCTCAGACCCGCTTGCAAACGGGCATCATCTTGGTGTAAAGACGGCGCCGTGATCCATGACATGACCTACCATGCATTTATATCACGGGACGGCGCCAAAAACGCATCCGCGAAGGATGCGCCAGGTTGATCTGCACTTACAAACGTCAACACTGAACAAAACCGTTTGGTTCGGTGTTTAGAACCAGGTTTCGACTTGGAAGCCGTACGAGGTGCCGCTGGTATTGTTGTTGTAGATCGGGCCGCCGTTGTTCGACGCATTGACCGAGGCGGTGGCCGCATCGTTCCATTTGCCGTAGGTCACGAAAGCGCGCAGCTCGGGACGCGACCACAGGCCAGGACCGGCCGAGATCGTCGGGGCGATGGTCAGCTTGGTCAGGCGCTTGGCCGGCAGGCCGCCCGCTTGCGTCACGCGGTCCGTGCCCAGTTCGCCCACCAGCTTGAAGTTGTTGGTGAATGCGTACACGGGACGTACGCCGACCGAGGTCCAGGTCGAGGAACCGGTGGCGTTCGACTCGTCTTTTTGCCACAGGGCGACGAATTCCATGCCGAAGTTGGCCATCGGCTGGATCGCCATGTCATTGAAGATGCGCGTGCGTTTCACGTCCGAACCGAAATTGGTGTCGCCCGAAGCGCCGAACTGCGCGCCCTTGCCCGTGCCAGGGCCGACGCCGTACTGCACGCCGAAGGTATTGCCGCCGCCGAAGACTTTCGCTTGACGGTGGAAGGCCGACAACTGCCAGCCATTGTGCTTCTGGCCGTAAGCGTCGTTGTCCTTGCCTTCGCCGATGATGTAGGTCGCTGCCAGGTCCAGGGTGCCGTTTTCATTGACGGGAATCTCGCCGTAGATGAAGTTCTGGCGCACGGCGGACTTGGTGCTGACGACGCCGGTCGGCGACACGGTGTTGATGTCGTTGTCCTTGAAGAAGGCGTACGAGAATTTGCCGGGGCCGGCAGGAATGCGGTCCAGGCCGGCGCCCGTGCCGTTCATGTTGATGTACTGCAAGTCCAGCATGTGGATGTCAGGACGGTAGTAGAAGCGCTTGCCGATCCAGGCCGTGCCGCCGTTCAGGAAATCGAGTCCCTGCGCTTCGACATAGGCCTTGACGATGCCCAGCTTGTTGTCGCCGAAATCGGAATTAGGCGCGTAGGCGTTGACCCAGATGGTGGCCAGGTAGTTCACGCCGCCGGACTGGGCGACGGACTTGGTGTAGCCGAATTCCGTGTAGGCGTCGCACTCATTGCCCAGACGATATTTCATGGTATTGCCGCCCAGGCCGAAGCAGCCTTGCGAACCGCCGTCGCCCGAGGTATTGCTGCCGGCGCCAGCGCGCAGGTAGCCGTGGAAGCCTTCGGAGTCGGATGGGTACATGGGGTCGGCGGCAGCGGAACCGCTGGCGATAGCCAAGACGATGGCAGCTGGCAGTGTTTTCAGCACAGCCTTCAACATGTTGCGATGCAGCATGGTAAGTCTCCTCAGTAATTTATTTTTTATCTAGTCATTCGTGGCCGAATGTACTGGCCAGAATTCTTTCCAGCAGGGACATAGTAACTATACTACGAACAAATATCAACATATTATGTTGTAATCCTACGACTACTCTGCGACACTTTATTTGCGCCCGCATTTGCCGTCGGAAGGCACTGCTTTTCATGGTGAGGTGTCCGTTTTTGACCCGACACATGAGCATCTGCATGGCTGGGCCGCATTTTTCGGCACGCGGCACGTATACGAATTAAAATCCTTGGTTTTTGCCATAACGACAGTGCGCCGCCAAGACAGCGCACGCAAACGAGACGAGGCACCGCCATGAAAATTGATGAAAAAATGGAAGTAGCAGGCAGCGATCCGGCGGAGCGTTTCAGTGAAGGGCCGCGCCTGCTGGCAGACATCGGCGGCACCAATGCCCGCTTCGTGCTGGAAACGCGCCAGGGCCACCTGGAAGCGGTCGCCGTGCTGCCCTGCGACGACTACGCATCGCTGCTCGACGCCATCACCGCGTATATGGATAGCAGCGAGGCGCGCGCGGCCGGTTCGGCGCGCGTGCGCCATGCGGCCATCGCCATCGCCAATCCCATCGACGACGACAATATCCGCATGATGAACCATCACTGGTTCTTCTCGATCGAGGCCATGCGCGCCGCGCTGGGCCTCGACACCTTGCTGGTGGTGAACGACTTCACGGCGCTGGCCATGGCCCTGCCCTACCTGCGGCCCGACCAGCGCCAGCAGATCGGCGGCGGCATGGCGCGCGCCGACAGCGTCATCGGCCTGCTCGGTTCGGGCACGGGCCTGGGCGTATCGGGCATGATCCCCGCCGAAGACCGCTGGATCGCGCTGGGCAGCGAAGGGGGCCACGTCAGCTTCGCCCCCTGCGACCAGCGCGAGATGGACGTGCTGTCCTTCGCCTGGCGCGAGCTGTCGCACGTCTCGGCCGAACGCCTCGCCTCCGGACGGGGGCTGGAACTGATCTACCGCGCCCTGTCCGACCGGGCTGGCCGGCATGACGTCCCGCCGCTGCTGGCGGCCGACATCACCAGCCGCGCCCTGAACAATGAATGCGACGTGTGCCTGGAAGCGGTGGACTGCTTCTGCGCCATCCTCGGTTCCATCGCCGGCAACGTGGCCATGACCCTGGGCGCGCTGGGCGGCATCTATATAGGCGGCGGCATCGTGCCGCGCCTGGGACCTTTGTTCGAACGGTCGCAGTTCCGCGCCCGCTTCGAGCAAAAGGGCCGCCTGAACGAATACCTGGCGCAGATCCCCACGTTTCTGATCACGGCCGAACTGCCCACTTTCCTGGGCATCGCCGCCATCCTGGCGCAAAAGCTCAAGCGCGCCCATACCGGCGCGCCCGTGCTCGAATCCGTGCGCCAGGCGCGCGGCCGCATGAGTCCATCGGAATGCAAGGTGGCCGACTGGGTGCTGAAGGAGCCGAACGCCATGCTGACCCTGCCGATCGCCGAAATCGCCCAGCGGGTCGGCGTCAGCCAGCCGACCGTGATGCGCTTTTGCCGCTCGATCGGCGTGCAGGGCCTGGCCGATTTCAAGCTGAAGCTGGCCTCCGGCCTGACGGGCGGCGCCATCACGGTGGCCCACTGCCACGTGGAGATTTCCGACTCCGACGCGGAACTGGCGCGCAAGGTGCTGGGCAATAACGCCTCGGCCGCGCTGGCCCTGCGCGACATGCTCGACGTGAAGGCGCTGACGGAGGCCATCGAGCTGCTGCGCAGCGCGCAGCGCGTGGAATTGCTGGCCGTGGGCAGCGCCCGCGTGGTGGCCGACGACATGCAGCACAAGCTGCTCAACCTGGGCATCGTCAGCAGCTTCTTTGCCGACCCGCAGGCGCAGGAAATGAGCGCCGCCATGCTGAAACCGGGCGACGTGGCGCTGGTCATTTCCCGCTCCGGCGCCCTGCCCGACCTGCTGCGCACCGTCAAGGTGGCGCAGGGCTGCGGCGCGCGCGTGCTGGCGATCACGGCCAGCGGTTCGCCGCTGGCCAAGCTGGCCGACGTGCTGCTGACCCTGAACCATCCGGAAGGCAACCTCAATTTCGTGCCCATGATCGTGCGCCTGCTGCAGCTGATGATGCTCGATATCCTGTCGGTGGGACTGGCGCGGCGCGACACGGCGCAGCGCACCAGCGCCGCCGAACTGGAAGAAGGCCAACTGCACGGCATGCGCATCAGCGGCAAGCTGAAATTCGGTGGCCACCTCGAATAAGGCGGCGCCCGCCGCCCCCGCCCCCGACACGGCCAGCGGCGCCACCGTGCACGACGTGGCGCGCCTGGCCGGCGTCTCGGCCATGACGGTGTCGCGCGTGATCAACGGGCGCGCCAGCGTCAGCACGGCCACGCGCGACAAGGTCGAGGCGGCGATCGCCAGCCTGCGCTACCAGCCCAACCTGGCGGCTCGCGCCGCCCGCACGGGCACCCTGCGCATCGGCCTCTTGTACAGCAACCCCAGCGCGGCCTTCCTCAGCGAATTTTTAGTTGGCGCCATGGACCAATGCCGCCAGGGCGGCGGCCAGCTGCTGCTCGAACGCTGCGAAGACCTGGACAGCCAGCGGGCCGGCATCGATTGCCTGGTGGCGGCCGGGGTGGACGGCATCCTGGTGCCGCCGCCCCTGTGCGATTCGCCTGCGGTGCTGGCGCAGCTCAATACCATGGGCATCCCCGCCATCGCCGTGGCCACGGCGCGCCCGTCGCCCGATGTGTCGGCCGTGCGCATCGACGACTACGAAGGCGCGCTGGCCATGACGCGCCATCTGCTCGCGCTGGGCCACCGCGACATCGGCTTCATCGAAGGCGACCCGGAGCACACGCCCGCGCTGCTGCGCCGCCAAGCCTTCGAGGACGCCATGCGGGAAGCGGGCTTGCAGGTGCCGCCGCACAGGGTGGCGCAAGGCTATTTTACGTATCGTTCGGGACTGGACGCGGCGCGCCGGCTGCTGGCGCAAGCACCGCACCCCAGCGCCATCTTCGCCAGCAACGACGACATGGCCGCCGCCACCCTGGCCGTGGCGCACGGCATGGGCTTGCAGGTGCCGGCGCAACTGAGCGTGTGCGGCTTCGATGACACGCCCGTCGCCACCACCGTCTGGCCCGAGCTGAGCACCATCCACCAGCCCATCGCCGACATGGCGCGCGCCGCCGTCAGTCTCGTCATCGACGAGATACGCCAGCGCCGCGCGGGGGAGACGGCGCCCGCCACGCACCACCTGATGGCATTTACCTTGATGGAACGGGCGTCGACGGGACCAGCGCGCTAATCACACGCCGCCAGGCAGGCTCAGGCCTGCATTGCGGGCAGATGCATTCCCGCCTTGCGCGCCGCGATCTGGCCGCCCATGGCCAGCAGGTCGAGTTGCGCCTCGCGCGCACGCGGAAAAATCTCGTCCTCCTCTTCCTGTACGTGCTGCTCGATTTGCCTGGACAAGACCTTGACCTTGGCGTCGTACAAGTCTTCGCCGGGCGCCATGGCGACGATTTGCGCGATCAATTCCTTGGCCGAGGCGTGTTCGACGGTGGCTTCATTGATCAAGTCTTCGTTCGAACGGCTGGCGTCGCGCACGGCAGGGTAGAAGATTTCCTCTTCCGCCATCGTATGCTTGCTCAATTCCTCGCAGATTTTCAGCGCCAGCTTGCGTTTGCTGGCAAGCGACCTGTCGCTGAGCCCCTCATACTGTTCGAACAAGTCCTTCACCGTCTGATGATCTTGCGTCAGCAGTTCGATCGCATCCATGTCTTGCATTCCGACATTTCGCCGGGAAACGGAAGCTGCCTGATGGGATTGCGTAGCCATGATGTGGTCTCCAGGTGTGCAATGAAGTCCCCATTCTAGACGGGGCCATGCGGCGTCCATGTAGGACGATTGCCAACGTCAAGGTAGGCCTGGCGGGAAGGTCAACGCGTTTCGATGCAGATCAAGCTGACCATGATAAATTTTTGCATTGCGCAAAAAGTATGCGTGGCGCGCCTGCCTGTCCGGCGCGCCACGCCGTGCGACTTAACGCAGCTGCGTGCGCCGCGCCAGCGATTCCACCAGTTCCACCGAGGGCGGCGAGCCGCCGGCCGCCAGGCAGGCGCCCGCCCCGGCCGCGACGGCGAAGCGCAAGTGCTGGCCGCCATCCGCATCGGGCCGGTACATCAGGCTGTACAGCAAGCCGCCGATGCTGGCGTCGCCCGCGCCCACCGAGTCGACCACCTCGATGGCGGGCGGCGCCGCCTGCCATGTCTGTTCGCCCCGGTACAGCGCCGCGCCCTGCGATCCGCGCGTATACAAATACGTGGCGTGCGGATTCCAGCCGCGCAGCACGGCAAACGCGCCATCGATGTCATCGTGGCGGAACAGGCCCGCCAGGTCTTCGTCCGACACCTTGATCACGTCGGCCAGCTCCGTCATGCGGCGCAGGGTGGCGTCGTAGCGTTCATCCATCATGATGCGGAAGTTCGGGTCATAGCTGATCTTCACGCCGGCCGCCTTGAGTTCCTGCGCCAGCGCCACCAGCTTGCCCGCCAGCGGTTCGCGCGCCAGGCTGATGCCGCCGAAATGCACCCATTGCGCGCCCTGCATCCAGCCGGCGGGCAACTGCGCCGCGTCGAAATGCAGGTCGGCGCTGTCGTCGCCGATGAAGTAATACGTGGGCGGATGCAGTTCATGCACGATGGCCAGCAGCGGCGACTTCGCGCGGCGCTGCAAAAAACGCATGTCCAGGCCCGCCGCGTCGGTCGCTTGCGCCAGCGCGTCGCCGAAGACGTCGAGGCTGACGGCGCCCGCAAAGGCGCTGGGCACGCCCAGGCGCGCCATCACGCGGGCCACGTTCCAGGTCGAGCCGCCCACCTGGCTGCTCCACGCGTCCGCGCCCGTGCGGAGCATGTCCGTCAGCGCTTCGCCGGCCGACACGAATTGTGGAAACTCGCGCGTGACGGCGGCGCTCATGCGGCACCGCCGATCACGTTCAGCACTTCATAGCAGGCGCCCATGGTGTGGTAATCGGTCTTGCCGGCAGGGCTTTTCTCCTTGCTGATTTTCTGGTTTTCCGGCGTCAGGATGCGGTACCAGGCGCCGTGTGCATGGTCGACGAAGTGCTTCCAGCTGTAATCCCATATCTTGTCGTAGCTTTGCCAGTAGGCGTCGTCGCCCGTGCGCGCGGCCAGCACGGCGGCGGCGGCGAAGCTTTCCGCCTGCACCCAGAAGTATTTGTCGCCATCGCAAATCTCATTCTGCGGGCCGAAACCGTAGTGGATGCCGCCATGCGCGCCATCCCAGGCCTTGGCCAGCGCCGTGTCGTACAGTGCGCGCGCACGGGGCAGCAGCCACTCCGATGGGCCGGCCATGAACCTGGCGTGGCGCTCCATGATCAGCAGCAGCTTGGCCCATTCCGTGAAGTGGCCGGGCTGGTAGCCCCACGGACGGAAGATATTGCTCTTGTCGTGCAGGTTGTAATCCCAGTCGATAGCCCAGTCGGGCGTGTAGTGTTCCCAGATCATGCCGTTGGCCAGACCCGCCTGGCGCACCGTGATGTTGTGCGCCAGGGTTTCGGCGCGGTGCAGATATCTCGCCTCGCCCGTCGCCTCGAACGCGGCCAGCATGGCTTCGCACGCATGCATGTTCGCGTTCTGGCCACGGTAACCGTCCAGGGTGGACCAGTCGGCGCTGGCCACGTCCGCGTACAGGCCGTGTTCGGGCAGCCAGAAGCGCTGCTCCATCAGTTCGAACGTTTCGTCCAGGTAGGCGTGCGCTTCCGTCACCCCCGCCTGCAGGGCGTGCGCATACGCGAGCAGCACGAAGGCCAGGCCGTAGCAGTGGTTGGCGCCGTCTTCCACCGTCTTGACGCCGTCTTTCCACGACAGTTGCCAGGCGTAGCCCCCCGTGGCCGGGTCGCGGTGCACGTCGCGCAAAAATGCCACGCCATGGCGCAGCGCCGCCTGGTAATCGTCGCCGCCGAAATGACGATACGCCATGGCGTAATTGAAGATGAAGCGCGTGCTGCTGACCAGGTGGCGTGTGGCAGCGTCGTAGACGGTGCCGTCGTCGAGGAAGAAATGATAGAAGCCGCCGCTCGCATCGATGGCGCGCGGGTGGTAGAAGTGCATCGTGTGCTGGATGTGCTTTTCAAGCATTGCCCTGGAGCGGAAATCGGGATTCATGGGTCTCTCATGATATTGTTATCGATAACAATGATGATAGCATGCCGTTTCCGCCCCGTCTCGTCCACCTAGGGAGTCTTGGCCGGCTTGCGCTTTTCACGCCACAGCGCCGCCTGCGCGGGATCGGCCGTCTGCCCCAGCTCGCCCTGATCGTACACCTTGACCAGCCGCTCGATGGCTTCCGCGTCGCCCTGCTTCGCCGCCAGCAGATACAGCGCGAAGGGCTGGGGCGCCGGCCCTTGCCGCGTGGGACCGCCGCGGCCCTGCTCCAGCAGGCGCGCAAAACCCGTCTGGCCCGGCGGGCTTTTGGCGATGGCCGCCATTTCATACCAGCCCAGGGCCGCCTCGTCGCTCTGCGGCACGCCCTGCCCCACTTCATACGAATAGGCCACATTGTTCAAGCCGGACGGATCGAGCGCCTTGGCCGCCCGCATGTACCAGCCGAACGCTTCCCTGCGCTGCGCGTCATCGTGCGCCGTCATCATCAGCCGGTAGCCGATTTCATTGTAGGCGGGGATGAAGCCGTTTTCGGCATAGAACTTCAGCCAGTGCAGCGCGTGCGCCTGTTCTTCCGGGCTGCTGTGGATGTTTTCAAAGTGCTGGGCCACCATGAAGTTGGCCAGTTCCACGCCTTGCGCGGCGCCCTTGCGCGACCAGTATTCGCCCAGCTTGCGGTCGACGGCCATGCCCTGGCCCAGCGTATAGGCCACGCCCAGGAATGCCTGCGCCGGGCCATAGCCGCCTTCGGCCGATTTCCGCATCCACGCCAGGCCGGCGTCGCGGTCGCGCGGCGTCCCCTCGCCCTCGTGCAGCATCTGCGCCAGCTCCAGCTGGGCGGCCGCATCGCCCTTTTCCGCGGCGCGGCGCGTCTTGTCGTAGGCGGCGACCTTGTCCGGCGACAGGTCGGCCGGGCGGTCGATCACCGCCTGCACCCTCGCGCGCATGTCGTCGAGGCCCTTGGTGTCGAATTCGGCCAGCGCCGGATGCTGGCGCGGTTCCTTGGAGGACGCGGGCTGCGCCAGCACGGGCTGCGCCAGCGCCAGGGTCAATAACAATACGATGGTCTTCATTTCTTCTCGCTTTCCGCCAGCCTGGCGCGCCATTCGGCGGCGTCTTCGGCATTCGCCGCCTGTCCCAGTTCGCCCTTGACATACACGTCGAGCATGCGCCGCATGGCGGGCAAGTCGCCGCTCCATCCCGCCCGCTCGTACCAGACCAGGGCCAGCTTGTCCGACTGTGCCACGCCCAGGCCCAGCTCGTGCGCGCGGGCCAGGTTGCGCATGCCGGCCGGCTCCTTTTCACGCGCCGATCTGTCATACCAGCGGAAGGCCTCGCCGCGCTCCTGCTCATCGGCGGCTGCGCGCATCAGGTGTTCACCGAGCGCGTTATAGGCAGGAATAAAGTGCTCTTCGAGCGCGGCCTTCTTCAGCCAGGCGATGGCCAGCGCCTGTTCTTCGGCAGGGCTGCCGCCATCGATGAATTCCAGCGCCAGGATGGTTTGCGCCAGTGCGTCGCCCTGCGCCACGCCCTTGCGCAGCCAGTATTCTCCCTGCACGCGGTCGATCGGCACCTTGCCGCCCACCGTGTAGGCCAGGCCCAGGGCCGATTGCGCCGGCGCATAGCCGCCTTCGGCCGACTTGCGCACCCAGGCCATCGAGTGCGCCGTGTCTTGCGGCGTGCCGACGCCCAGCTGCAACATGCGCGCCAGTTCCAGCTGCGCCTCCACGTCGCCCGTTTCAGCCATACGCCGGGTCTCGGCAAACTCGGCGATGCTTTCCGGACTATGACTGGCCGCATCGGCCCGTGCCTTGATGGCGATCAGCTGCAGATCGAGCAATGTGGGCGAGGTTTGCGCCAGGACGGGCAGCGGCAATAGCAAAGGGATCAGCAACAGTAATTTCTTGGGCATGCGGCGGTGTCGAAAAGAAGAAAACACGCATGGTAGCCGATGCCATGCGGGACAGGCGCGCACGGCAGGCGACGTTTGACAGGGGGCGTTGGCGGGCTTACATTGCACGGGCCCACCACTGACACAGGAATGCCATGAACCTTCTATCGAAAACCGCCTTGACCCTGCTGCTCGCCGCAGCCGCCATGGGCGCCAGCGCCGCCGACACCCAGCTGGCAGGCTGCGCCGCCAAGCGCGAGAACATCCGCAGCGAATTGCGCCAGGCCAAAGAACAGGGCTTGTCCGACAAGGTCGCGGGCTTGACGCGCGCGCTCGACGAAGTCAACGCCCACTGCCGCGACAGCAGCCTGGTCGAACGCCACAACAAGAAGGTGCTGAAGGCGCAGGCGAAGGTGAACCAGACGGAGCGTTCGCTGCGCCTGGCCCAGGAAGCCAATAAAGAGCCGAAGAAGATCGCCAAGCTGGAAGGCAAGCTGGAAAAAGCCAGGGCCGATCTGGCGGCCCTGCAGGCGCAACAGCCTTAGGCTTTCTCGCCCAGCAGCTGATAAATGCTGGAGAAATCCAGCGCGCCCGCCCCCGCCTTGCTGTGCAAACTGTATAGATTGCGCGACAGGGCGCCCAGCGGCACGCTAGCCCCGCTGGCCAGCGCGCTTTCCACGGCCAGGCCCAGGTCTTTCAGCATCAGGTCGACGCCAAAGCCGCCCGTGTAGCCGCGCGACGCGGGCACGTTCTCGGCCACGCCCGGACACGGGTTGTACACCTCCAGGGTCCAGTTGCGGCCCGAACTTTTCGCCATCACGTCCGACACCACTTTCGGGTCCAGGCCATTGGCCACGCCCAGGCGGATCGCCTCGCTGGTGCCGATCATCAAAATCCCCAGCAGCATGTTGTTGCAGATCTTGACCGTCTGCCCGCAACCCGAGCCGCCCGCGTGGAAGATCGCCTTGCCCATGACGTCCAGGTAGGGGCGCGCCGCCGCCAGCGCGGACTCTTCGCCGCCCACCATGAAGGTCAGGGTGCCGTTGGTGGCGCCCGCCGTGCCGCCCGAGACGGGCGCGTCCAGCATGGGCATGCCCTTTTCCTCGGCCGCGCGGCCCACCTGGCGCGCCGCCTCGGTGGAAATCGTCGAACAGTCGATCAGCAGGGTGCCGGGCCGCGCCTGCGCCAGGATGCCCGCGTCGCCAAGGTAAGCTCCCAGCACGTGGCGGCTGGCCGGCAGCATGGTGATGACAATGTCGGCCGCGCCTATCGCCGCGCCCTGGTCGTCGGACACAAGGCCGCCGCCGGCGGCAAACTGCCGCACGCTGGCCGGCAGCAAATCGAAGCCCGTCACGGCATGGCCCGCCCGCACCAGGTTTTGCGCCATGGGCAGCCCCATGTTGCCCAGGCCGATAAAAACGATATTGGTGCTCATCGCCGCCTCCTTATTTCATCGCAATGGTGGTGTTGACGCCGCTGCCGCCATCGTCCGGGGCGAACCAGCGCGCCGTGACGGTCTTGGTCTGCGTCCAGAAATACAGCGCTTGCTTGCCGTTCGGCCCCAGGTCGCCCAGTTTCGACGCGCGCGAGCCCGTGAAGCTGAAATAGGCGACGGGCACGGGAATGGCCACGTTGATGCCCACCTGCCCCACGTCGATCTCGTTCTGGAACTTGCGTCCCGCCCAGCCGGACGAGGTGAAGATCGAGGTGCCGTTGCCGTTCGGGTTGGCGTTGATGAAGGCGATCGCTTCGTCGAGCGTCTCCGTTTCGACCACGCACATGGCGGGGCCGAAAATTTCCTGCGTGTAGACGGCGTTCGATGCCGCCACCTGCGAGAAAATCGTCGGCCCCATGAAGTTCCCGCCCTCGTAGCCTGCCACCTTGTGGCCGCGGCCGTCGAGCAGCAGCTGCGCGCCTTCGTCCACGCCCGCCTGGATCAGCTTTTCCGCCCGCTGCATGGCGGCCTTCGACACCATCGGCCCCAGGTCGGCCGTGCGGTCGCTGCCCGGTCCTACTTTCAATGCTTTGGAACGGGCGACGATTTCCGGCAGCCAGGAACGCGCCTCGCCCACCAGCACGACGACGGAATTGGCCATGCAGCGCTGGCCGGCCGCGCCGAATGCGGCGCCGATCAGGTTATTGATCGCCTGCTCCTTGTTGGCGTCGGCCAGCACCACGCAATGGTTTTTCGCGCCCATCATCGATTGCGCGCGCTTGCCCGATTCGCTGGCGCGGCGGTACACATGCGTGCCCACGTGGGTGGAGCCGATGAAGGAGACGGCCTTGATGTCGGGATGGTCGCACAGCATGTTGACGACGTCGGCGCCGCCATGCACGACGTTCAGCACGCCCGCCGGCAAGCCCGCCTGGTACATCAGCTCGACCAGGTACATGCTCGAGGACGGGTCCTGTTCCGATGGTTTCAGCACAAACGTATTGCCGCAGGCAATCGCGATGGGGAACATGAAGCATGGCAGCATGACGGGGAAATTGAAGGCCGTGATGCCGGCGCCCACGCCCAGCGGCTGGTAGATATTGTAGACATCGACGCCCGTGGCCGCGTTTTCCGCGATCTCGCCCAGCTGCAGGGTGGCGATCGAGCACGCATGCTCCACCACTTCCAGGCCCCGCATCACTTCCCCTTCCGCGTCGGGCAGGGTCTTGCCGTGTTCGCGCGTGATCAGTTCGGCCAGGGCGCCGATGTTTTCGCGGATCAGGTGCTGGTACTTGAGCATGATGCGCATGCGCGCCGCCAGCGGGGTATTGCGCCACGTCTTGAATGCTTCCTTGGCCGTGGCGACGGCCAGGTTGACTTCGTCGGGCGTGGAAAACGGCACCCTGGCGACGATTTCCTGCGTGGCCGGGTTGACGACGTCGCGCCATTCCGTGCTGGTCGAGGCGTGATGCTTGCCGGCTATGTGCAGGGGGACGGCGGGAACTGAGGTGAGGGCTTGGTTCATGTGAGGCTCCGTAAGGTATTCGATGGTTATTTCTTGACCAAGTTGCACGCCGCCCCATCCATCGGCTTGAACGCCTGGTCGGCGGGAATGGTGGACAGCACTTTCAGGTAGTCCCACGCGCCTTTGGATTCGGCCGGGGTCTTCACCTGCACCAGGTACATGTCGTGTATGACGCGGCCGTCGGGGCGGATCGAGGCGTTGTTCATGACGGCGTCCTTGATCGGCAGCTCGCGCATTTTCTGGGCGACGATCTTCGAGTCGTCGCTTTTCGCCGCCGCCACCGATTTCAGGTAATGGTAGACGCTCGAATACACGCCCGCCTGCACCATGGTCGGCTTGGCGCCCTTGTTGAGCGCCTCGAAGCGCTTGGCGAAGGCGCGGCTGCGGTCATCGTAATCCCAGTAAAAGCCGTCCGCGTAGACGAGGCCCTGGGCCGTTTCCAGCCCCAGCGCATGCACGTCGGAGAGGAATACCAGCAAGGCGGCCAGGCGCTGGTCCTTGCCGCTGCCGATGCGGAATTCGCGCGCCTGCTTGATGGCGGAGACCACGTCTGCGCCGCCGTTGGCCAGGCCGATCACCTGCGCTTTCGAGCGTTGCGCCTGCACCAGGAAGGACGAGAAATCGGACGCGTTCAGCGGATGGCGCACGGCGCCCAGCACCGTGCCGCCATTGCGCTTGACGACATCGCTGGCGTCCTTTTCCAGCGAATGGCCGAACGCGTAATCGACGGTGACGAAATACCAGGATTTCTGCCCCAGCTTGGTCAGCGCCGCCGCCGTGCCGGCCGCCTGCGAATACGTGTCGAACATCCAGTGGAAGCCGTTCGGCGAGCAATCCTCGTTCGTCAGGCGCCCCGTGGCCGGGCCGCTGAACATGGCGATGCCGCCCTTCTCCTTCATCAGTTTTTGCACGGACAGGGCCACCGAGGAATTGGTCAGATCGGCGATGGCGTCGACCTTGTCGCGGTCGATCCACTCGCGCGCCTTGGAAGCGGCGATGTCGGCCTTGTTCAGGTGGTCGGCCGAGAGGATTTCGATCTTCATGCCCTTGCATTCAGCCTTCAGACAATCCTCGACGGCCATCTGGCTGGCGACGACGGAGCCGCGCCCGCCCATGGCCGAATACGGGCCGGACATGTCGGTCAGGATGCCGACCTTGACGACGCCATCGGAAATCTGCGCGTGCGCGCCGCCAAAGGAAAGGGTGAGCGCCAGCGCGCCCATGGCCAGAATGGTTTTTTTCATGCGTGTCTCCAGGTGGATGGGTTTTTCTTATATGTATAGATGCATTCTGCATGTGTAAAAATATGCACTCAAGTGAAATTAATGCATAATTCCTTTGCAAAAATGCACAAGGAGAACAAAGTGCTCGATTGGGACAATGTACGGGTCTTCCTGGAACTGACGCGCAGCGCGGGCCTCGTCGACGCGGCGAAAAAGCTGGGCATAGACCATTCCACCGTGTCGCGCCGCATGCGCAAGTTCGAGGAGCAGGTCGGCACGCAGCTGTTCGACCGCAATTACGTGGGCTACCAGCTGACGCCCGAGGGCCACCGCCTGATGGAATACGCGGAAACCATGGAAAGCACGGTGTTTGCCGCCACCGAGGAGCTGGGCGAACACAACCGATTGCTGTCGGGGCAGGTGCGCCTGGGTGCTACCGAGGGCTTCGGCGCCATCGTGCTGGCGCCCCACCTGGCGCAGTTTTGCGGCAGATACCCGCACATCAGCGTGGACCTGATCGCCGTGCCCCGTTTCGTCAGCCTGTCCAAGCGCGAGGCGGACGTGGCCATTTCCATCGAACGGCCCCTGTCCGGCCCGTATGTGGTGACCAAATTGTCCGACTATCGGCTGAAACTGTACGCCACGCCAGCCTACCTGGCGCGCCACGCCCCGATCACCAGCGTGGCGCAACTGGCGCAGCACCCGATCATCGGCTATGTGGACGACCTGGTCTTCAGTTCGGAGCTGCGCTACATGGATAACGTGGCGCCCGATTCCCTGCGCGCCTTCCGCAGCACCAGCGTGATCGCCCAGTACCACGCGGCGCGCGCGGGCCAGGCGCTGGCGATCCTGCCCTGCTTCGTGGCGCAGCAATCGAACGAACTGGTGCCCGTGCTCGACGGCGAGATCGACCTGCTGCGCGCCTTCTGGATGATCTCGCCCAGCGAGCGGCGCAACATCGCCCGCGTCAGCGCCCTGTGGAACTACCTGCGCGGCGCCATCGACCTCAATCACGCCTATTTGATGGGCGAAACGGCCGCGCCCAGCTGGCCAAGCTGAACGCAAGCTACACTGTCGCCACATATTAATTACTAACAACGCCTGATAAAACCGTAGCGAGCGGAAGGGAGTTGTGGTCGAGACGCGCAACTGTACGAAGGTACAGTGAGCATCGCAGGCCGCGACTACCGACGCGCAGTAGGTTTTGGCAGGTGTTTCAGGAGATCGCCATGCTGATGGATGCAAACCAGGCTGTTTTAGTCATTGTCGATCTGCAAGGCCGTTTGATGCCGGCCATCCACTACGCGGGCCTGGTGCTGGCGCAAAACCTGCGCCTGGCCAGGATCGCCCGCCTGCTCGGCGTGCCCGTGCTGGGCACGGAACAGAACCGCCAGGGACTGGGGCCGAACGTGGAGGAAATCGCCGCCCTGTGCGAACGGACCTTGCACAAGACGCATTTCGGCGCCTGTGCCGACGGCTTACAGGCGATCTTGCCGCCCGGACGCAAACAGATCGTCGTCACGGGCTGCGAAGCCCATGTGTGCATGCTGCAGACGGCCATCGGCCTGCTCGAACTCGGGTATGACGTCATCATCGCCATCGACGCCGTCGGTTCGCGCCAGGCCGCCAGCCGCGATGCCGCGCTGGCCCGCCTGGGCAAGCTGGGCGCGCAGCTGGTGACGGTGGAAATGCTGGCCTTTGAATGGTTGCGCGACTGCAAGCATCCGCGTTTCCGCGAGGTATTGGCACTGATTAAATAAGCACTCCTTTACGCAGGATCAAGCCCGAAGGCCATCCATTTGCTAGCTTGGTAACAGCGCCGCCACTGCGAGCGGCGCAGTTGTCCAACCGAGCTGGAGAACCATCATGGCCTATATCCTGCGGGGCAAGCTGTGCGGCTTGATCTGTGCCGAGTGTCCTGAACCGTTGTCGCACGTCATCGTGCGCCTGTACCGGCCACGCGAGTCGCAAAACGTCACGGCCCTGGCCGTGGCCAGCGCCAAGGAAACCTTCGCCATCCTCACCAACGAGGAAGTGCAGGCGAAAGCCCCCTTCCTGCTGGCCGAAGCGCGCACGGATGACGACGGCAACTACAGTTTCACCCTGGAAGGCGATTATCAGGGCGAGGCCGTGGAAGTCGATATCCTGTGCCCTACCGTGCCGCATCTGAAGCCGGGGCCGAAAGACCCCGTGCCGCTGCAGTTTTCCATCACCACCCTCCAGCCCCGCTGGCGCCAGGTCGACAACGATTTCCTCGCCATCTGGGATTACTGCCTGCCGCAGCGCTTCTGGTGCCTGGTGCGCTCCCGCTTCGGCGCCTGGACCATCTGCGGCCGGCTGCGCACCTGCGACGCGCCGCACGCGCCGATCGCGGGCGCCACCGTGCGGGCGTTCGATACGGACTGGCTGCAGGACGATGCGCTGGGCGTTGCCGTCACCGATGCCACGGGACGCTTCCGCATCGACTACCTGACGTCGGACTTCACGCTCACGCCCTTCTCGCCGTTCATCAACGTGGAATTTGCCAGCGGGCCCGACGTGTACTTCACGGCACAGCTGGGCAGCGTGACCATCCTGTCGGAAACCCAGGCCAACGGCCGCCAGCCGGGGCGCGAAAACGTGGGCCACTGTTTCTGCGTCGAATTGTGCTCGAAAGACGTCTTGCCGCAGGACGTGGAAGGCGTGCCCCACTGGCAGCAGGTGGAAATCTTCGACATCCACCCCTTCCCCTCGCTGGCGGGCTTTTCCGCGCAAGGCTATGCGGGCGGCCCCGGCGCCTCGTACGTGTTCGCCGGCGGCGTCACCTTGAAAGGCAATTGCCCGCTGCGCAATAGCGCCATCCCCGCCAATCCGCTCGAGTACCGTTTCCTCATCGGCGAATGGTCCTGGCCCGGCGGCAGCGACGACCCGACGGCCATCCCGACGGTGCCGCCCGCCAGCCTGGCGCCGCTCACACAAGTGCTCGGCACCCTCGTCGGCTATGTGTTTTATACGAACGGACTGGGCTTGAGCGACTCGGCACAAGTGATCGTCGATGCGGGCGATCTGAAACCGGGCGGGTGGATACGGGTGGACGGCAAGCCCGTCACGGTGGACATGCGCGATGGCACGACGGCCGTCGTCAACGTGGCGCCCAACATCTTCCTGCGCACGTTTGACTTACTTACCGTGAATACGCCCGCCATCACCAGCCTGCATCCGGCCAAGCTGCCGGGCGGCTTGCCCATCCTCGACGCGGGCCGCAGCCTGACGGCGACCGAAAGCGAACCGATACGCCGCTACCGCATGGGCTTCGAGGTGCGCGATGGAAATACCCTGGCGCTGCTGGCCACGGACGGGCTCGACTCCATCGTCTTCGACAACTCGCCCGTCATCGTGGCGCTGGACCTGGAAGAGTTGCGCAGCAATGCCTGCAACCCCATCGCGGGCGGCCTCGTGCATATCCTGTACACGATCGACCATCCGCATTTGCGCTTCTTTAATATCACGATTTCCAACAACAACGGCATCGCGCACCCGCCGCCACCGCTGCCGGCCGCCAGTTTCACGCCACCACCGCCACCGAGCAACTATCTGTTCCGCGGCGGCGCGGGCGGTCCTCACCTGTCGGGCAACAATGGCGGCTTCCCCGTCAACGTGGCGCTGGACCCGCCGTGCGCCTACCGCGTGGCCATCGGTTGGCAGACGCGGCATTACCTGGCATCGGCGCATAGCATCGACAGGCTGTACTGCAAGTAGGCGTTGGCAAGCAGGCGTCATTCAGAAATAACGCACCCACGCCTGCTTCGACGCGCGCTTGTAGCTGGCAAACGCGCGGCAGGGGAAGTACAGCACGGGCATCAGCACCAGCGCGATCAGCCAGACTTGCCAGATGTGTTCGACGCCGTAGCGGGTGCCGTGATTGGCGCCCAGCACGGCCGTCAAGGCCAGGCCGATGGCCAGCAGCAGATACAGGTGCAGCAAGTAATAGAACATGGGCGCACCGCCAAAGGTGGCGCAAGCCCGCGTGAATCCGTTATCGACGCTTTCCAGCCAGGCCAGGCCCAGCAAGCCCAGGCCCAGGGTGAACAACAAAAAGTCCAGCGACGGCGGATATTTCGTGAAGTTCAGCACGCTCATGGCCGTGCGCAAGGCCGTGTCGCCCGCCACCCAAGGCAGGGTTTCGCCATACAGATTGAAGCCGCGCAGCAGGCCCAGGAGCAGCAGGCTGCCCGCGCCCAGCGCCAGCAGCCAGCGCCGCCGTGCCGTGGCAGAAAATGCGCGCGCATACAGGGGGCCGGCAGCATAGCCTAGCACGATCACGCCTATCCACGGCAGCAGCGGATAGCTGACCTTGATCTGCATGGCGCCGTCCGCCACCAGATAGCCGCGTTGCAGCAGCACCGTCAGAGCGTAATAGCCAAGGCTGCCCTGTTCCGCGCGCAAGCCGGTCATCAAATGCTGCCCCGCGATCATCGCCGCGCCCAGCACGAGCAGCACGTTCAAGGGCAGCTTGTGCAGCACGGCCAGCGCCATCATGGCCAGGCCGATGACCCAGATCACCTGCAGGTACAGCACGGCGGGCGGAAACGCCCCGCTCCACGCGAAATTGACGAACACCAGTTCCAGCACGACCAGCAGCAAGCCCCGCTTGAACAGGAAACCGGCCGCGCTGCGGGGACCGGCGGCAGGATGCGCGTACAGCCAGGCGGACAGGCCCGTCAGGAAAACGAACATGGGCGCGCACACGTGGGCCGCCAGGCGCGTGAAGAACAGGGCCGGATCGACGCTGGCCGCATCCATGGGATCGCTGACCTGATGGTGTAAAAAGACGGTTTCGCGCACATGGTCGAACAGCATGATCAGCATGACGAGGCCGCGCAGCACGTCGATGACGGCGATGCGGGTGCGCAGGGTGGCAGATGTAGTCAAGGTCATCCCTTAAAAGCGGTAATGGGCATTCAAGTTCAGCGCGCGCTCCGCCCCCGGCGCCACCCACAGCTGGCTGTAGGAACTCGCATAGTAGCTGCGGTTGAACAGGTTTTCCACGCTCAAAGCGAATCGCAGTCTGGCGCTGGGCGCATACGACGCCAGCAATCTGGCCGTCGTATAGGCAGGCAGGGTAAATTGGCTGCTGACGGCCACGTCGCCCAGGCGCTCGCCCACATACTGCACGCCGCCGCCCAGGCTGGCCGTTCCCGTGCCCAGCGCGAACTGCTGTGTCGCGAGTACATTGGCGCTGTGGCGCGGCACGTTGGCGAAGCGGCTGCCCGTCACGATCGTATTGTCGCCGCGCGTGACGGTGGCGCTGGTGTAGGCATAGGCGCCCGAGATGCGCAAGCCGCGCGCCAGTTCGCCCGACACGTCCAGTTCCAGGCCCCGGCTGCCCACCTCGCCCGCCGCGATGGCGAAATCCGTGTTGACGGGATTCGTCGTCAGCACATTGCGCTTGCGGATGTCGTACACGGCCACCGTGCCCGTCAGCTTGCCCGTTTCCAGCTTGGCGCCCAGTTCATACGAGCGGCTGCGCTCGGCCGGGAAAGCCTGGTTATCGATGCTGATGCCGCTGTTGGGCCGAAAGCCCTTCGCCGCGCTCGCATACAGCGACCACATTTTCGACGGCTGGTAGACGAGGCCCGCGCGGGGGCTGGTGGCCGACAGCGACTGGCGGTTGCCCGTGTTCAGGCGATGGTTCGCCACATCCTGCGTGTAGCTGTCGTGGCGCACGCCGAGCAGCGCCTTCCATCGGGCGCCCAGGTCAATCTGGTCCTGCGCATACAGGCCGCGCGCCTGCTGCCGTTCCTGCGTGTCGATGGACAGGGCCAGCGGAGCGGCCTTGCCGCCGTATACGGGCGCGTAGATGTCGATGGCATAGACATTCGCGGCACTGGGGTTGCGCCGCAGCTGCACCCGGTGGTCGTCGAAACGATAGGCGTCCACGCCGGCCAGCACCTCGTGTGCCAGCGCGCCCGTTTTGAACTTGCCCAGCAACTCGACGCGGGCGGAGGCGTCGGTGGCCGAGAAATCGCGGTGGCGGCGCTGGCGGTTCAGGGTGCGGCCATCGGCCAGCAGCTTGTTCGCCTCGGTCGAATAACCGCACAATTCGCTGTCGCGCCAGGAAGCACCGGCCTGCAGCGTCCAGTCGTCGGACAGCGCATGGTGGATAAACAGCTGCTGCCCCAGCGACTTGACCGTCATGGGGCGGTCGCCCGGTTCGCCCAGGAAGCGCGAGACGGGGACAAGGCCCAGTTTGCCGTTCACGGCCAGCACGCCCCGGTCGAACGGCGCGCGCTGGCGCACCGCTTCGATTTCATACGACACGGTCGTGTGCTCGCCCGCCAGCCAGATAAACGAGGGAGAAAACAGGCTGCGTTCGACTTTCACCGTATCGCGGAAGCTGTGCCCGTCCTCATGCGCGGCGTTCAGGCGGTAGGCGACGGTCTCACTCAACGGTCCCGTCAAGTCGACGGCGGTGCGGCGCGTCTGAAAGCTGCCCAGCGCAACATCGGCGCTGTATTCCGGTGCGAATTTCGGCTTTTTCGTCGTGATGTTCACCGTGCCGCCCGGCTCGCCCCGGCCGTACAGGGCCGACGCGGGGCCTTTGAGCACTTCCACGTTCTGCGTACTGCCGCCATCGCGCATGCCGTTGTAGCCGCGGCTGGAACTGAAACCGTTGACCATGTAGTCGGAGCCGAAATTCGGATCGCCCGTGAAACCGCGCATGGCATAGCTGTCCCACAGGCCGCCCAGCGGACTTTGTTTTGAAATACCGCTGGCCAGGTCCAGCGCGCCGGCCAAAGTCGTCACGCCCGCGTCGCGCAGCAAGTCGCCCGTCAGCACGCGCACGCTTTGCGGCAAGTCCATCAATAAAGCGTCCGTCTTGGTGGCGCCCGTGGCGGACAGGCTGCGGTAGTGCTGGCGCTCGGCCTTGACGGTGACGACATCGCCGGCCTGCACATCATCGATTGCCAGTGACCAGGGGCTGGCGGCAGCAAGTAACAGCGCCACGGGGCGGCGTAAAAACACGGGCATGGAATTCCTGACGAGGGCGCAAATCAATGCAATAGGCTTGCATTATAATTGATAATCAATTCTCATTAAAGCTGTCATCAAAAATCTGCGCCAAAAAATCCACGAACACCTGCACCTTGGCCGCGCGCAGCTGGCGCGGGTGGAACAGCGCCCACAAGTCCGGCCCCCGCGTGCGGAATGGCTGCAGCACCGGCACCAGGGTTCCCTCGCGCAAAGGCTGCAAGACGGAAACAGACAGGGCCTGCACGATGCCGCAACCGGCCTGGGCGGCGGCGATCATCGATTCGATATGGTCGAAAGACAAGGCCGCGGCCGGCGTGTGGGCGTACGGCTCGCCTGCTTCCCCATCCTGGAACAGCCACGGCCGCACCTGGCGCGCTTTCGGATACAGGAAATGCAGGCAGGCAAACTGGTCCAGTTCCTGCGGCGTGCGCGGCACGCCATGCCGGGCGATGAAGGCGGGGGAAGCGCAGCACAGATAATCCATGCTCAGCAGGCTGCGCGCCACCAAGGACGAATCCTGCGGTTCGCCGATGCGCAGCATCACGTCGATGCCCTCTTCCACCATATCGACCAGGCGGTCGCTGACCGTCAGGCGCAGGGAAATGTCGGGATAGGCGGCGGTAAAGCGGGGCAAGGCGGGCGCCACCAGATTGCGGCTGATGCTGCTGGGCATATCCACGCGCAGACTGCCCGAGGGTTTCCCTGCCGCCTGTTCCAGACTGGATTCCAGCGCCGCCATGCCGGCCAGCACCTGGTGCGCCTGCGCATGGCACTGCTGGCCTTCGGCCGTGAGCGACATGCTGCGCGTGGTGCGCTGCAACAGGCGCACGCCGAAATGCTTTTCCAGCGCCGCCACCTGATTCGTCACGGACGAGGTGGAAATGCCCAGGCGCTGCGCCGCCTTGCTGAAACCGCCCGCCTCGACCACGGCGCAAAACACGCGCATCGCTTCCAGCCTGTCCATGTATTGCCCTCCTGTTAACCAATGATTATCCACGATACTGAAATAGTGCATCGGGCCGCGCCCCATTTTTCTTTGCACGCCGTCCGCCTAGACTGGGGCATCAACCACAGGAGAACATCATGCAAGCCCTCGTCCTCAACACCTTTTCCACCCGCATGACCATCGAACACCTGCCCGTGCCGCAGCCTGGCCCGGGGCAAGTCCTCGTGCGCATCGCCGCCAGCGGCGTCAATCCGCTGGACACGAAGATCGCCGCCGGCGCCGCGCCGCACGCCCGGCCCAGCCTGCCCGCCATCCTTGGCATCGACGTGGCCGGCACGGTGGCGGCCGTGGGCGAAGGCGTGACGACTTTTCACGTTGGCGCAACAGTGTATGGCATGGCGGGCGGCATCGGCGGCATCCAGGGCTCGCTGGCCGAGTACGCCATCTTCGACTCTGCCCTGCTGGCGCCCGTGCCGCCCGCGCTGAGCATGCGCGAAGCGGCCGCCTTGCCCCTCGTCTTCATCACGGCCTGGGAAGGGCTGGTGGACCGCGCCCACGTGAAGGCGGGAGACAGCGTACTCGTGCATGGCGGCGCGGGCGGCGTGGGACACATGGCCGTGCAGCTCGCCGTCGCCCTGGGCGCGAAGGTGTCTGCCACGGGCAGCGCCGCCAGCCGCGCGGCCATCGAAGCGCTGGGTGCGCGCTTCATCGATTACCGCACCAGCACGGTGGACGACTACGTGGCCGAACACACGGGCGGCGCCGGCTTCGACATCGTCTACGACACGGTGGGCGGCGCCACCCTGGACGCCAGTTTCAAGGCGGCACGCATGTATGGCGGCCACGTCGTCAGCTGCCTGGGCTGGGGCACGTTCGCACTGAGCCCGCTGACGGCGCGCGCGGCCAGCTACTCGGGCGTGTTCACCCTGCTGCCCCTGTTGAGCGGCGAGCATCACGCGCGCCATGGCGCGATTCTGCGCGCAGCCAACAAATTAATAGAGGCGGGCAAGCTGCAGGTACGGCTCGATCCGCGTCGCTTCACCTTACGCACGGTGCACGAGGCGCATGTGGCGCAGATGGACGGCAGCGCGCGCGGCAAGCTGGTGGTGGATGTGGCGGATTGACGAGCAGCTTGTTTCTTGCACGCGCAAGCGTTAATATACAAGTATTGACTTGCATATTAAGGTGAGGCCGGCAATGCGTGAACAACTGGAAAAACTGCTGGCGCAGGGCCGCGACAACGCCCTGCTGCGCTTTGGCCTGGGCGATGCCTGTCTGAAAGACAATGACGCCGAGCAAGCGGCCGTCCACCTGGCGCAAGCCACCGTGCAGCAGCCAGGCTATTCCGCCGCCTGGAAACTGCTGGGCAAGGCCTTGCACCAATTGGCCCGGCTGGACGAAGCCGAGTCTGCTTGGACCACCGGCGTGACGGTGGCCCAGCAGCAAGGCGACCTGCAAGCCGTCAAGGAAATGACGGTGTTCCTGAAACGCCTGCAAAAACAGCGGCAGGCGGCAGGGTAAAACGCTCAATGCGCGTGCGCGGCGCCCTTGGCCTCAAGAGGCGCCGCCTCGCCCCGTTCCTTCGCCAGGCGCTTGGCCAGCAAGCCGCCCGCTTCGGCCGCATAGGCGCGGCAGGCGCTGGCGTCGATCAGGGGATTGCTTGTGGCGCTGCGCTTCGCGGCCTTGCCCAGCACGTCCGTCGTGCCCGGATGCACGGGGATGATGATGTCGCATGGCAAGGCGGCCACCTTGGCGATGCTCGCTTCGAACGCGGCCGAGACGTCCGGCGTCTTGCCTTTGCCCGTATAGGTGAAATCGCCGCTCGCATACGGGTTCAGGCTGTCCGCGTACACCACGTTCAGGCAGCGCGCATCTTCGCACGAGGTCCAGGTCCACGTCGTGCCGCCCGGCGTGTGGCCTGGCGTCATGTGAGCCGTGAGCACCAGGGGGCCGACCTTGACGGTATCGCCCTCGCCCACCACCTCGACCTTGGCCACCTTGGCCACATGCACGACGGGATTGGCCTGGTATTGCGGGTCATCCTTGCCATTAGTGCCGCTTTGCAGGCCCAGGGCGCCCGAGGCGCTGGCCATCACGGTGGCGCCGCTCGCCCGCTGCAGCGCGGCAATACCGCCCGCATGGTCCCAATGGGCGTGCGAATTGAGGATATATTTCACATCCTCGATGCGAAAGCCCAGCGCCTGGATGTTGGCCACGATCAGGGGCGCCGATTGCGGCAGCGCGCCGTCGAGCAGGATATGGCCCTGCGGGCTCGTCACCAGCACGGCGGACAGGCCTGCCGTGCCCACATACCAGCTATTGCCATAGATATTGAACGGCTTGACGGGCGCGTTCCATTCCTTGCAATTGTCGCAATTAACCGGTTTATCCTGCACCGGGGCCGGCGTCTTTGCCTGCACCGTGCCTGCCGCCATGGTCGCAACCGTAGCCAGCATCAACTTCGCCAATAGTGTCATCTTCATCTCCAGAGTGTAAAAAGAAAGGCGGCCGCACGCGCGGCGCGCCAGGGGGGGGTATCAATGCATGCGGCCTGGGCTCCCGGCCAGGGTGTCACGGATGTGTCCGGCGTCGAGCGAGCGCCGCTGCGCGCCGTCGGCATCGAGCAGCACCACGGTGACGTGCTTGCCGCCGCTGCGCATGCGCATGGTCAGGCAGCTGCCCGCCTCGTGGCTGCTGCCCGTCTTGGACAATAAAATATCCCAGCCCTTGCCGCCCACTAGCGGGTTGGTGTTGCGCAAGGTGCGGAGCTTGCCATTGACGGCTACGCTCGCCTGCGGGTGGCTGGTGATGCGGGCGATGTCCGGATAGCGCGCGGCCGCCGCGACGATCTTCGCCACCTCGCTGGCCGTGGAGGTATTCGCCGGCGAACTGCCGACGGGGTCCGTCAGGGTGGTGCGGCGCAAGTCCAGGCTGCGGATCTTCGCCTGCAAGGCTTGCTGAAACGCCGCGCTGCCGCCGGGATAGGTGCGCGCCAGCGCGGCGGCGGCGCGGTTTTCGGACGGCAGCAGCGCCAGTTGCAACAGCGCGCCGCGCGACACGGCCACACCCTCGGCCAGCAGGCTGTGGCGCTGCAAGGACGAGCCGCCATCGGCGCGCACGATGCGCAGCTGTTCGTCGGGGTCGAGGGCTGCATCGAGCACCACCATGGCAGTCATCAGCTTGGTGATCGAGGCGATGGGCACGACGGCGTCCGCATCTTTCGCCATCAGCACCTTGCCGCTGGCGTCGTCGAATACCAGCATGTGTTTCGCGCTGACGGGCAAGGCCAGCATATCGGCGGCGGCATCGGCCAGCATCGCCCCGTTGACGGCGGGCTTGCCCTGCACCTGCAGCAGCAAGGTGGCGCAGGCCAGCAGCAAGGCGGGCACGGCCAGTTTCCAGCCGGCCGTATCAAGCCCGGGCGCCATCAGCCGTTCGATGCGCGTGAGCAGCGCCCCGCCCCGGGCCGACATCAGCAAGCCGGCATGTTGCGGGATGGCCGTGTGCAGGGACAAGGCATGCAACGCCGTGGCCAGCTGCTGCGGGTCTTGCAGCGCCTGTGCGGCCAGGGCGTCGGCCACCTGCTCCCGTTCGGCCCGCATGCGCGCCGACAGCCACCAGACGACGGGGTGAAAGAACAGCAGCGCCTCGGCCACGCTTTGCAGCAGGTTGACCAGGTAATCCCAGCGCCGCACATGCGCCAGTTCATGCGCCAGCAGCGCTTCGAGCAAGGCGACGGGCATGCCGCTCAGCAAGGCGGCCGGCAGCAGGATGACGGGGCGCCAGAAACCCACCGTGACGGGGCTGGACAATCCCCCATGCAGCTTCAGCGGCACTTTCCGACTGCCGTGCAAGCCCATGCGCAGCGCCAGCGCATCGAGGCGCGCCTGCCAGATGGCCGGGGCAGCGACGGCCTGGCGGCGCAGCTTGCCGACCCAGGCCAGGCCCAGGCACAAGCGCAAGCTCATCAGGGCGACACCGGCGCTCCAGGCCAGCACCAGGGCCGGCATCCACGCTTGCAGCGCGGCGCGCCAGGCGGGCGGCGCGGCCAGCGGCAGTTGGACAGGAGATATGCCAGACAGCAGAGAAAGCAGATGGATGGCGGGAATACACAGGCACAGCAGCAGCGCCAGCGCGCAGACGGCATAGCGCCAGCGCGCGCTGGCATGACGCAGCAGCCAGAGCAGGACGGCGGACACGGCGCCCACGATCAAGCCCTGCCAGACGAAATACAGCAAGACCCAGCCCAGCGCAGGGACCAGCTTGCCCAACTCGATGCCCAGGCGCAGATCCAGGTTCATGGCTGTTGGCCATCCTTGCTGCGCAGGATTTTTTCAATTTCCAGGCGTTCCGCGTCGCTCACGTGCTCGCGCAGCGCCGTCAGCACGAGCGCCTTGCCGGAACCGGAAAACACCTTGCCGATCAAATCCTTGAGCAAGCTGGTCTGCAGTTTTTCCTGCGCGTCGACGGCAGCATACAGCTGCGGCCGCTGGCTTTCGTCGCGGCTCAGCAAGCCCTTGCCATGCATCAGCTGCAACTGGCGCAGCACGGTGGCGTAGCTGGCGTCGGCACGCTCGGCGGCCAGGGCGTCGTACACGGCGCGCGCGTCGGACGGACCGCGCCGCCACAGGATGCGCAGCAGATCCAGTTCGGCGGCCGTAGGATGGGGAGTGGCGGTATTTTTTAACATGACGCTAGAATACCGATTCTAGAACTCCATGTCTAGAACTTTTTTTCTAGCGCATGCCTGACTAAAAATCGCGCAGGCGGTCGAACAAGGCGTACAGCGCCGCCACATCCGGCAGCGGCACTTGCGCCAGCACCTGCTCCAGCGCCACATAGATTTCATCGCGCTCCACCGTCTCGATGACGCTGGAACGCCGCTCTATCTGGTTGAACACGCCGACGTAGGCGGTGACCATCTCCTGCGCCATGGCTTGCGCCATCCCGGCATCGTTCGCGCCGTCGAGCGTGCGCGCCGTGGCCAGCAGCTTTTTATACGCCTGCGCGGCCTTTTTGGCATATGCCGCCGCAATGTGTTCGCGGCCATCCCAGTCGCGGAACGGGTTATCCAGGTTTTCCGCCAGCCATTCCGGCTTGCGCGGCCGCGTCACGGACAGGTCCAGGCCCAGCGCCGCCGCCTTTCTATAACTGGCCTTGATGGCCTTGGCGGCGTCGGCCGGCAGGCTGGCCAGGCACAGGCTGGACAAGGCCGGCAACTGCGCCGGCGCGGGGAAGTCGTCGGCACCGTAGCCAAACAGTTCATACGCGGTGAAGGAGCGCAAACGGTCCAGTCTGGCGATGCAGGCCACGTTCGACGCCAGCCCCGGCTTGCCCCACACGGTCAGGTCCGTCAGCACGGGGAAACGCTGCGCCACGGCGTCGAAATCGACCACCGGCATCGCGCTCAGCGACAGGCGCGCCAGCTGGTCGAGGCCGTGGAATGGCGCCAGGGCGCCGGAACACTGCAGCCGCAGGAAACGCCCCGCATGCGGATCGTCGATGCGCAGCGCGGGCGACGGCGCGCCATCCAGTATCAGGGTGCTCAAACCCTCGTTCAGGCGCAGCGAGCGCAAGCCTGCGGCATGCACGACGAGGCGGCTGACATTGCTGTTGCGCAAGTCGAGTTCGCCCTCCGTCGAGGATTGCCAGTGCACTTCGTTGATGATGGGGTTGCCGTTGATGTAGGCGGCCAGCGCCGCGCTGCCGTGGCGCGTTTCGATGGTCGTCAGGCAAGGCAGCTGGTCCAGTTCGGACAAGTCGCTGATCGCCTGCAGGATATCGTCGCCGATGCGGCTCGTCTTCTGGCGCACGGCCTGGCCGCCGACCATCACTTCCTCGCTCGACGCCGCCTTGAAGCGCTGGCGCCTGGCCGGGTCGACCTGCTCCCAGCGGCGCTGGCGCCAGACGCTGTCGCCCAGGTGCCAGCCGCCGCTGTAGCTTTTCACTGCCGTCTCGACCAGCGGCGCGACATTGGCCACCAGGGTGTAATGGCGCGGCACCTTTGCGCTGGCAAAGCTGTGGTCGTGGCGCTTGTTCCAGAAATAGTAATCGCACACCAGGGGGCGCATCGCCTGCACGGCGTGCGCATCGGGCAAGGCGTCGCCCGTCCAGTCCAGCTGCAAAATGGCGGCCAGCGGGGGGCTGCCGGACGCAGCATCGTCGATGGCCGTGACCTGGCAAGCCACATACTGCTGCAGCCTGTGCGAAAACACACTATAGATATCTCCAACCTTGGCAAGCACGCTGATTTCCTTGTAGCAAACAATGAGGCCAGCACGATAGCAAAGATTGGCGGCGCGCGGCGTACGCACCGCCGGAGCCGCAAAGCTGCTTACACGGCTCAGTCCGCGTGCAGCTTGTGGTGCATGCGCCGCAAGCCCAGCCAGACGGCGGCCGCCACGAACGGCACCAGGGCGCCGACGAGGATTTCCGGATTCACGGGCAGCCCCATCACCTTGGCCGCCTTGCCCGTGTAGCTGAACAGGCCGATCACGTAGTAGGAAATGGCCGCCACGGACAAGCCTTCCACCGCTTGCTGCAGGCGCAGCTGCTGGGCCGCGCGGGCGTTCATCGATTGCAGGATTTGCCGGTTCTGCAATTCCTGCACGATACCCACGCGCGTGCGCAGCAAATCGTTCGTGTTGGCAATGCGCTGCGCCATCGCTTCCTGGCGGCTGGCCATCGCTTCGCACGTGTTCATGGCGGGCGTCAAACGGCGGTCCATGAATTCCTCGACCGTGGGGATGCCCTCGATGCGCACTTCGCGCAACTCGTCGATGCGCGCCTTGACGAGGCCCATGTAGGCTTTCGAGGCGGAAAAACGGTAGCTATTGTCGAGTGACAGCTTTTCTATGCGGGCCGCCAGGCGCGTGATGCGGTCCAGCAAGGTTTGCTCGGCCACGCCGTCGTCGGCCTTGACCAGGCCCGGCGCGTCGTCCGTGTCGACCATGGCGGCGGCCAGGGTGGCCAATTCGTTCTCGATGGCATTCAGGGACGGCGCCGCCTGCATGGCGTAGGGCAAGCCCAACAAGGCCATCATGCGGTAGGTTTCGATTTCCAGCACGCGCTGCACCAATCGGCCCGACTGCTGCGAGCGCATGCCCGCGTCGCGGATGACGAAACGGCTGAAGCCGTCGGACTGGATCGTAAAATCCGTCCACAATTCGCCGCCCTGCAGCACCTTGCTGCCGGCCAGGGTATTGCCTTCGAACACGCGCGACAAGCCCTGCATGAAGATTTCGGCCGGCTCCGTCGCCTGCTCCAGCACCACGTGCGCCGCTACCATCAGCTTGCCCTTCAAGCCCACCAGCCATTGCTGCGGCAACTGTTCCAGGGGCATGCGTTCGAACGCCTGCTCCAGGGGCGAGGCCGCGCCCGGATGCTCGGCGAAGGTAAACGTGGCAAATTCCGTGTGGCATTCCCATTTCAGGCGGAAGCGGCCGAAGTCGTAATAGAAATACTTGGCTTCGGCAGCGGGCGGCGTGACGCCGAAATGCGTGCACAGGGCCGCCAGAGTGGCGTGCTGGGCCGCCATATTCGACGCGCCGGGCGCCGCGCTGTCATCTTTATAAACGGCAAGATGGGTGATCAGCTCGGGAGCATCGAGCTGCAAGAACGGCCGCGAGTGGATTTCCGCGGCCAGTGGCACGCGCAAGGCGTGGTTCAAACTGGAGTTAATCAAGTGCATGATAGCCAAAGGTAAAGTTGCAAAACTGCTTAGACCCTGCCGCGTGCTGTGCCGCCCGCGGCAGGGTCTGATTGTCACAGTGTAACAAAGCAGGAAGCATGCCATCCTTTTCCGGGGCCTGTCATGCTGTTTTAACAACTCCAGCCGCGCCCCGCCCCGTCACCTGAGGGCTGCCCAGCCACCAGAACGCGGCGGCCAGCGCGACGGCCGAAGCCTGTCCCAGCGCCAATTTAAACGCGCTGTCGAACAGCAACGGTGCGACAAAACCGGACACCAGCGCGAACACCAGCATTTGCACGAAATTCTGCAGGGACGCGGCCAGGCCCCGCATCTGCGGGAAAATGTCGAGCGTGGACATGGTCATGCCCGGCAAGGCCAGCGACATGCCGAACGCGTACAGCATCACGGGCACGACGGCGAACGGGATGCCGGCCGCGAACCAGTGGTTGTAAGCGATATTGATCGCCCCCGTGGCCGCCATGGCCAGCAAGCCCCAGCGCACCAGTACGGCGCTTTTCACCGTATGGGCCAGCTTGCCAGACAGCGCCGAGCCCAGCACCAAACCGGCCACCATGGGGATGAACATCCAGCCGAAGGCCGTTTCCGGCAAGCGCAGCAATTCCAAGATGAAATGCGGGGCCGAGGCAATGTACAGGGCGAAGCCGCCAAAGGCGAAGGCCACGGCCAGCGAACGCAGCAGGAATGCCCGGTGGCGCAAGGCCAGCCAGTAATTGCGCGCGATGTTGGCCGGGTGGAAGGGTTGGCGTTGCTCGACGGCTAAACTTTCCGGCAAGCCTTTCAGGCAGGCGAGCGCCAGCAGCACGGTGACGGAAAAGGTGAAGACGAACGTGGATTGCCAGCCATAGGCCACGTGCAGCCAGCCGCCGATGATGGGCGCGATGGCGGGCGCGATGCCGAACACCATCATGATGTTGGCCAGCATCTTTTGCGCGGCCGCGCCAGCTAAACTGTCGCGCACGACGGCTTGCCCGATCACCCTGCCCGCCCCGGCCGACGCGCCCTGCATGCCGCGGAAAAACAGCAGCCAGCCAAAGCTGGGCGCGAACGCGGCGCCGATGGAGCCGGCGGCAAAGATCAGCAGGGATGCCAGGATCACGGGACGGCGGCCGAACGAGTCGGACAAGGTACCGTAGAACAAGGTCATGAAGGCATAGGCGGCCAGATAGACGCTCAGGGTCTGCTGCACCAGCACGCTGCTGACGTCGAAATGCGTGCCGATCGCGGGAAACGACGGCAGGAAGGTATCGGTGGCGAACGGGCCCAGCATGGCCAGCCCGGCCAGTACCAGGGTCAGCTTGCGCGCCGTCATGCGCCCGCCTGCACGGCATATTGACGGCGCATGCCGTCGAGGGCCGCCAGCGAAAATTGCGCGATGTGGCGCGCGATGCTGGCGGTGCCCGCCTCGTCATAGGTGATCTCCGGCACCACCAGTTCATGCACGATGCGCGAACGGGCATAGAACACGGCCTGGCCGATCACGCTGAACACGCATTTCTGCACCACGTCATCCGGCATGGCTGCGCCCACCACGCCTCGGATCAAGCCCGTGAACAAGGCGTGCTGCGGGCGCACATGGCGTTCGGCCAGCTTGTGGATGGCAGCCGTCGGTTCGATCAGCTCGCGCGCCACCAGGCGGCTGAACAGCGATGCCGAGCCCGAGCGCAGCATGTCGGAGACGAGCGCCTCGATAGCCAGGCGCAACTGTTCCACGGGCTGCAACTGCGCCCGCGCGCTGGCGGCCGCCACGTCGGCGGCCGAAGCTTGCGCCAGCGCGCGCGCGTAGTCGAAGGCGGCCAGGTGCAGCGCTTCCTTGCTATGAAAATAATAATTGACCATCGCCACGTTCACCTTGGCCGCCTCGCAGATCTTGCGCACGGACGCGACCTTGTAGCCTTCGTCGGCAAACAGCTGGGCCGCCGCCTGCAGGATGCGCGCGCGCGCCGGTTCGTTTTCTTTTTCGCTTTCCTTTTCTTGCTTCATGCCATTCCCATCATTTAAACAACTGTTTAATATTCTGCGGCATTATATCAAACAGCCGTTTAACTTTCAGGCGGGCGCAAAAAAGCCCGGCGAACCGGGCTTTTCAAGGGACAGCGGCAGGCTTAGTGCTTCATCGCCGGCATGCCGGTGGCGCCCAGCGGACGCGCCACGGCATGGACTTCGATGGTTTCGTGGTGCTTGTCCTCGCCTTCGACGACCAGGGTGAGCGGGATCTTGTCGCCCGCCTTCACCTGGCTTTTCAGGTCCAGCAGCATCACGTGGTAGCCGCCCGGCTTCAGCTCGACGGCTTTGCCGGCCGGCAAGGCGATTTCCTTGATCTGGCGCATGCGCATCATATTGTCGGCCATGCTCATTTCATGGATTTCCGCCACGCCCGCCACGGGCGAGCGCACTTCCAGCAAACGCATGGTTTTCGGCGCCGTGATCTGCATGAAGGCGCCCGTGGCTTTTTGCTGCGGCACGGTGGCGCGCACCCACGGGTCGGTGATCTGCACGGAAGTCTGGGCAGCGGCGGAGAAGGACAGCACGGTCAGGGCCGTGGCCAGCAGGGTTTTCAGATGGGTCATGATCATTTCCTCGGTAGTTATAAGGTGTATTTCGATTTCATCAGGGTCTTGATGTCCTGCACGCACTCGTCGCCCGTCAACTGGTGTTTCAAACCCAGGCGCATGCGCCCCTCGTTATCGAGCACATAGCTGATGGCCGTGTGATCCATCGTGTACGAGCTGCCGCTCGGCACGCGGCGGTAGAAGACCTTGTAATTGAAGGCCGTCTGCGCCGTGTTCTTCGGGTCCGTGCGCAAGCCGAGGAAGCTGGGGTCGAAGGCGCGCATGTACTCGCCCAGCAACTCGGGCGTATCGCGTTCGGGGTCGATGCTGATGAAGAGCACTTGCAGCTTGTCGGCATCGGCGCCCAGTTTCTGGCGGATTTCCAGCGCGCGCGACAGGGCCGTCGGGCACACGTCCGGACATTGCGTGAAGCCAAAGAAGACCATCACATACTTGCCCTTGAAGTCGGCCAGGGTGTAGACCTTGCCGTCGGGGCCGCTCAACGTGAAGTCGGGCTTGTAATCGCCCCCCGTCAAGTCGAGGCCGTTGTAATGGGGTTTCGGCGCTGGCTCGCAAGCGGCAAGCGTGAGCAATCCCGCCGTGCCGGCGAGAAGGAAAAGACGACGTTTCATGGCATTCTGGCCCGATGGGCGTTGTAGTTACGGTTAAGACGTGGAAGGTATGATTGCTGCGCTCAGGCGGCCGATGGGGGACCGCGCGGGCTGGCGGCCAGCCACGCGAACGGCGCTTTGGGCGCCTGGTAAAACAATGGCGGATAGGCGTCGTGGCCCGCGATGACGGCCAGCGGCGAGGATGAGGACGGCGGCAGGCCGACGCTGCCCGCATGGCTCATGCAGAACGGGCAGTGCTCGATGTGGTGCAGCACGGAATCGGTGGTGGACTTGGCGGCCGGCGCCAGGTCCGCTTGCGTGTAGACGGCGCCGCTGGCCGAGCAGATCTCGACGGCGGCATTGTTCGCGTTCGCGTGCAGCGAGGCAAACGCATACGACAGGGACGGCGACAGCGCATTGAGCAGTATCGCCAGGCAGGCGAACCACATGTGCCACTGTTTGCGTTTCAATAAAGATCCCATGGCTCCGATTATAACGGAGTCTGGCTATCGCGTTGCACAGCCGTACCTGCCTGGCCGCGCAGGAACAGGCTGGGGCGCACGCCGGCCACGTCCACGCAGGCGTCGCAAAACGCGGGGATCGAGGCAAAGCCGGAGCCGGCCGCCACTTGCGCCAGGTCGCGCTCGCCGTGCTCGCCCTCGGCGTCCGCTTGCGCCGCCGTGTGCAGCGCGTGCGCCAAACGCTGTTCGCGCACCAGGCTGAGCAATGCCTCACCCTCGGCAAACAGGCGCGCGCGCGCCTTGTGCGGCGTCACTTGCCACAGGGCCGCCAGCCGGGCCGCCGTCCATTTGCCTTGCGGCGTATCAAAGATGTGCTGCGCCAGCGCCTGACTCCAGCGCTTGCCGCCGCCGTGGCCGCCATCGGGCTCATCCCCTTCCAGCGCCAGTGTAAACACGGCCGGCTTGCCCCGCCCCGGCATCACGTCGCAGGCGAAGCGCAAGAAGGCGGGCACGACGAAGCTGTCACCGCTGGCCAGTTTCTTGGTGGCGATTTCATTATGCAAGGTGACAAAACCCTGGCGCACGGTGACGCGCAGCCGGAGCGGAAAGCGCAAGCCCAGCAAGTGCAGAGGATGATCGGAAACGAGTGCCATGCGTCAATTCAATGTCATAAGCCAGCCGCCAGCATGCCACACATCGCGCGCCCAGTCTGTCATCACAGCGACGCCACGCCATAGCGGCGCAAGCCATCGAGGTCGACCACGCGGATCGATTGGTAGGCGATGCTGATCAGCTTGAGCTCGGCCAGATGGCCCAGCGCCTGGTTCACCCGCTGGCGCGAAATGCCGGTCAGCAAGCCGATTTCTTCCTGCGACAGCTCAAGCACGCTGGAAGTGCGCGGGTATAACATGGGGTGGAACAGCTGCGCGATCGCTTGCGCCACCTGGGCGTCGACGGCCAGCAGGCGCTGGTTCTGGATGGTGGCGATGAATTGGCCCATGCGCTCGTTCAGCTGGCGGATGACGAAGGCATTGAAGGAGAGGCTCTCGGCCAGCAGCAGGTGAAACAGCTCCACCGGTACGAGGAGGATGCTCGATGCGCGCACGGCCACCACGTCATAGCGGCGCAGTTCGCGCTTGAGCACGCTGCCCTCGCCGCACCAGCCGCCGGCCGGCACGCCGGAAAACGTGGCGCCGCGCCCATCGGCGTTGTAGACGGCCAGCTTGATCAAGCCCGTGTGCACGCCGATCCAGTGCGCCGACGGTTCGCCGCGCCGCGTGATGAAGGCGCCCGCCTCGAAATGCCGGAGCACGCTGCCGGCGCGCAGCAAGGCCTGGTGCCGCACATCGAGCGCCGGGAACCAGTCGTGGCTGTCGAGTTCCTGCATTGCAAGGTCTACACTATCGTTGCTGTCCATTCCATCCTTCAGACTTGTCACTAAGATGACAGTGATTTTCCAGCGCCGGTGCTATGCTCACCCCTATCAATCCCGAAACAGGGAGCTGCAGAATTTTATTTAACAGGAGACAAGCATGACTGCTGATTTCAACACGGGCCTCGGCAAAAACAGCGCCAACTACGCCGCCCTCACCCCGCTCGACTATATCGCCAGGGCAGCCGCAGTATATGGCAATCGCCTGGCAATTGCACATGGCAGCCTGCGCCAGACGTGGCGCGAAACGTATGCGCGCACGCGCCGCCTGGCATCAAGCCTGATCAAGCTGGGCGTGGGCACGGGCGACACGGTGGCCGTGATGCTGCCGAACACGCCCGCCATGGTAGAAGCGAGCTTTGGCGTCCCCATGGCCGGCGCCGTCCTCAATGCGCTCAATATCCGCCTCGACCTGGCCTCGCTGACCTTCATGCTGCGCCACGGCCAGGCGAAAGTCTTGCTGGCCGACACGGAATTTGCCGAGCTGGCACGCCAGATGGCGGCGCAGATTCCCGGCTTGCGCGTGATCCAGGTCAACGACGTGCTGGGACCGGAAGTGGACGCGTTTTCAGACCTCGACTACGAAACCTTGCTGGCCGGCGGCGACCCCGATTACGACTGGCAGCCGCCTGCGGACGAGTGGGATGCCATCGCCCTCAACTACACATCCGGCACCACGGGCGACCCGAAAGGCGTGGTCTACCACCACCGCGGCGCGGCCTTGAATGCCCTGTCGAACATCTTGGAATGGGACATGCCCAAGCATGCCGTGTATTTATGGACCTTGCCGATGTTCCACTGCAACGGCTGGTGCTTCCCGTGGACCGTGGCCGCCCGCGCGGGCGTCAACGTGTGCCTGCGCAAGTTCGAGCCAAAGCTCGTGTTCGACCTGATGCGCGAATTGCGCATCACCCACTATTGCGCAGCGCCCATCGTGCATGCGGCCCTGGCCAACGCGCCCGCCAACTGGCGCGAGGGCATAGCCTGGACCGTGCGCGGCATGGTGGCCGGCGCGCCGCCGCCGGCGGCCATGGTGGCGAAGATCGAAGCCATGGGCTTTGACTTGATCCACTCGTATGGCTTGACGGAAGTGTATGGCCCCGCCGCCATCTGCGCCGAGCAGGACGAGTGGGCAGCCCTGAGCCAGGAAGAGCGGGCCGTACTCAAATCGCGCCAAGGCGTGCGCTACCACTTGCAAAGCGCCGTGGCCGTGCTCGACCCGGAAACCATGCAACCCGTGGCGGCCGACGGCGAACAGATCGGCGAGATCATGTTCCGCGGCAACATCTGCATGAAGGGTTACTTAAAAAATGAAAAGGCGACGCAGGAAGCGTTCGCGGGCGGCTGGTTCCACACGGGCGACCTCGGTGTCATGTATCCGGACGGCTACATCAAGCTGAAGGACCGCAGCAAGGACATCATCATTTCCGGCGGAGAGAACATTTCCAGCGTGGAAGTGGAAGATGCCTTGTACCACCACCCGCAAGTGCTGGCCGCCGCCGTCATCGCCCAGCCGGACGAGAAATGGGGCGAGACGCCGTGCGCGTTCGTCGAACTGCGCGAAGGGGCGACGGTGACGGAAGCGGAATTGATCGCCTTCTGCAAGAACAACCTGGCCGGCTTCAAGGTGCCGAAAGCCATTTATTTCGGCCCCCTGCCCCGGACGTCGACGGGCAAGATCCAGAAGTTCGAATTGCGCAAGCGCATGCACTCGGACAAGGCGATCGACGTCTAGCCGCTTAGCTGCCCTTGCCGCCCAGCCACGCCGGCTGCGCCACCGCCAGGCGCGCCAGGCTGGCGATGCTGGCCACGGCGGCGAACCCTGCCGCCAGGCACAGCGCATACGTCGTGCCCCGGCTGGCCGACACCGTGAAGCAGTAGGCGACCAGCGCCGCGCCCGTCGCCTGGCCGATCAGGCGCGAGGTGGCCACCACGCCGCTGGCGCCGCCGGCCCGCTCGGGCGGCGCGCTGCCCATGATGGCTTTCAGATTGGGCGCCTGGAAGAAGCCGAAACCGATGCCGCACAGGGCCATGCGCCAGCCGATGTCGAACGCGCTGGGGTGCGTCGGTATCCACACCAGGGTCAGCAAGCCGCCCGCCAGCGCCGCCAGGCCGATGCCGCCCAGCACGCCCGGCGAATAACGGTCGCTCAGCCGTCCGGCCACGGGCGCCATCACGGCCACCAGCACGGCCCACGGCGTCATCAGAAAACCCGTCTCGACGGGCGAGCGGCCCAGGGTCACTTCAAAATAGAATGGCAGAGAAACAAACGCCAGCCCCTGCGCGGCAAACGTGCAGATGGCCGTCAGCGACGACAGCAAGAACAGGGGACGGCGGAACAGGTCGATCGGCAGCATCGGCGCCGCATGTCCCGCCTGGCGGCGCAGCAGCAACATAAAAAAGATCACCACGGCCACCAGTTCCGCCAGCAGGACGGCGCTGGACGCGTGATGGGCCGCGTCGCCGAACAGCAAGATGAGCAAGCCGAAGGCGCCCACGTTGTACAGGGCCGTGCGCGCATCGAGCGTGTGGCCGGACAGTTTTGTCGCCGGCAGCATGCGGCTGGCGAGGAAAAAGCCGGCCACGCCCAGCGGCACATTGATGGCGAACAGCCATGGCCACGAGGCCGTCGCCAAAATCAGCGAGGCGGCCGTGGGCCCGATGGCGAACGCGACAGCCACAACCAGCGCATTGTTGCCGAACGCGCGGCCGAGCAAATGTTTCGGGTACAGGGCGCGCAGCAGCGCCGTGTTGACGCTCATCATGGCGCTGGCGCCCACGCCCTGGAACAGGCGCGCCGCCACCAGCGAAGGCAAGGACCAGGCCAGTGCGCAGGCGAGCGAGGCCAAAGTAAATAAAAACATGCCGGAGATAAACACCCGCCGGTAGCCGGCGATTTCGCCGAGGGCGGAAAACGGCAGCAAGGTCGCCACCATGGCCAGCTGGTAGACATTCACGATCCAGACGGAGGCGGCCGGCGTCGTGCGCAGCTCGCTGGCGATGGCGGGCAAGGCCGTGTTGGCGATCGCCGTATCGAGCGAGGCCATGCCCACGCCGATGGCCAGCGCCAGCATGGCCCATAAACGGGCGCCGGGCGGCAAGCCGTCCTCGCCAACCATGACGGGTTGCGTGTGCCGCTGCTGCATAAATACACTACCTGTTCATCTTGCTGATCCGGACAATACACTAACATGTATGTAAGAAACCTGCAGGACTGGCAAGCTTACTTCTGGCAGTCGATCACTTTAAAATCTTTCGAATAACAGATGCGCAACTCGCCCGAGTGCTTTTCATAGCCGAGCCAGCGGCCCTTCAGCTGCGGGTTGTGCTGCTTCATCCACTGGAACAGTTCGTTTTTCGGCATGGTGCCGTCCGGCAACTTCAAGGCCTGGAACAGTTCGCGTTCCTTCTCGAAATACTGCTTGGCCGTATCGAAATCGCAGGCGCCATGCTTTTCCCATTCGCCCTGCAGCAAGGCTTCGCCGGGCTGCATGCACATGTACGGCAAAATGTCCGACGGCGCCAGCTTCGGCAAATTGCCCTTGCAATAGCGCGGATGCAGTTCCGTCCTGCGCGGCGGCGTCACTGAAATGTCTTCGCAGGTGGCCGGATTGGCCGACTGCGCCCACAAGCCATGCACGATCCAGCCGAAGTGGTTGCTCTCGGCGCACTGGAAGGCGGCCTTCTTCGACACTGCGCCACGGCGGCGCTGGCTGTCGCAAAAGCCGGGCGACCACGACAGTGCCAGCATGAAGTAATCGGTGGGCACGTTCGTGCTTTGCTTGTAGCAGGTGTTTTTCTCGTCCGACGGCTTGACGTCGTAATCGTAGTAGCTGACGTTGCGGGGAATGGCGCAGGCGGCATCGGCCGCGTGGACGGCACCTGCCGACAGGCTGAGGAAAACGGCGGCCAAGGCAGACAGGATAGAGCGAATTTTCATCGTATTTCCTTCAAGATATAAAAACGCCGGCAACTGGGTGCCGGCGCGGTAGTGAAATTACACCATCAACTTAGCAGACGGTATGCATCCAGCCATGCGTATCCGGTGCCGTGCCATGCTGCAGACCCAGCAGGGCTTCGCGCAGGGCCAGGGTGACGGCGCCGTTTTCATTGTTGTTGATGGTCATTTCAAAGCCGTTGGCCTTGGCCACGCCCACGGGCGTGATGACGGCGGCCGTGCCGCAGGCGAACACTTCGGTCATGCGACCCGAGGCGATGTCGTCGCGCCATTGCTGGACGGACAATTTACGCTCTTCCGTCGCATAGCCGAGGTCTTTCGCCATTTCCAGCAGGCTGCGGCGGGTGATGCCTGGCAGCAAGGTGCCCGTCAATTCCGGCGTCACGACGGTGATCTTCTCACCATCCTTGTAGACGAAGAACAGATTCATGCCGCCCATCTCTTCGATGTATTCGCGGTGCACGGCGTCCAGCCACACGACCTGGTCGCAGCCCTTCTCTTGCGCTTGCGACTGGGCCATCAGGCTGGCCGCGTAGTTGCCCGCGCACTTGGCTTCACCCGTGCCGCCCGGCGCGGCGCGCACGAAGTCTTCGCTGATCCACACGGTGACGGGTTTCACGCCTTTCGGGAAGTAGGCGCCGGCCGGCGAGGCGAACAGCACGAACAGGTATTCTTCCGACGGGCGCACGCCCAGGTAAGGGTCGGTGGCGATCATCAGCGGACGCATGTACAGGCTCTCGCCCGTGTTCTTCGGCACCCAGTTGCGGTCTTGCGCGATCAGCGCGTCGCCCGCTTCCAGGAACAGCTCGACGGGAATGGCCGGCATGGCCAGGCGCGCGGCGCTGCGGTTGAAGCGCTCGGCATTCTGTTCCGGACGGAAGGTCTTGATGCTGCCATCGGGCTGGGCAAACGCTTTATAACCTTCGAAGATGGCCTGGCCGTAGTGCAGCGACGACGCGGACGGGTCCAGCATCAGCGGGCCGTAAGCCTTCAGTTCGCCCTGCTGCCACTTGCCGTCGCGGTAAGGAATCACCACCATGTGGTCCGTGAAGATGCGGCCGAAGGCGGGATTGACCATGCGCGCGGCGCGCTCGGCGTCGGACAAGGGGTGGGCGGACGGGGTGACGACGAGATTCGGTGTGGAAGTGGTCATGGCAGCAATGGGAACTAGTGAACAGTATCCCTATTGTAGCGCCTATAGGACCTGATCAGGCAAACGTGGATGGGGCCCGTCCCGCGAAAATAGGGCGCCATCATTTGCGAATGATTCTCGTTTGCGTTAATATGTCAGCCTTCCTTCTTCCCCGCCATGCCTGACGCGCCGCATGGCGGCGCTATCGAAAGCCGCCATGACGACCTCCTCCCTGCCACACTCCCTGCCGCGCGCCGGCGCCGATGAGGCGCCGGAAACCGGCCAGCGGCGCCAGCTTGCCGCCGTCGCGCAACAACGGCGCTGGCACTGGAACTGGAAGCAACTGTGGTTTCAATTGCACTGGTTCATCGGCATCACGGCCGGCACGGTGCTGGTGATCATCGGCCTGAGCGGCGCCACCCTGGCCTTCAAGGATGAACTGCTCGATGTCATGAACCCCGGCGTGCGCCATGTTCCTGTGGAAACGCGCGCCCCGCTGACGCCGGCCCAGCTCGCCGGCATCGCGGCTACCGAACACGGCCAGCGTGTGGCCTCGATCACCATGTATGCGGAAGCGGGCACCGCGCCCCGGCTGTTCTTCGCACCGAAAAACGGCCAGCGGCGCGGCGAGTCCATTTATCTGCACCCGTACACGGGCGCGACCCAGCCGGCGCTGGCGGGCGCGGCATTTTTCGAGTGGACGGAATCGCTGCACCGCTGGCTGCTGCTGCCGCGCGATCCGGGCCGGCAAGTGGCGGGCGCGCTGGCCCTGTGCCTGCTGGGCCTGGCACTCTCCGGCCTGTATCTGCGCTGGCCCCGCCGTCCGCTGGACTGGCGCACGTGGCTGACCTTCGATCCTGCATTAAAAGGCCGCCCCTTCCTGTGGAATCTGCACGCCGTGGCCGGCACCTGGTGCCTGGTGGTCTATGTGGCGCTGACCCTGACGGGCATTTACTGGAGCTATGACGTAGTGCGCGACAATATCGACGCCTGGGCCGGCAAGCCCCCGCGCACGGCGCAGGCGCCCGCGAAAAAGGGTTCAGCTAAGAAAGATGCACCGCCCGTCGACGTCAGTCTGGCCTGGACCAGCTTTCAGCGGCACGCCCCCGGCTGGACCCTGGCCACCGTGCGCCTGCCCGTGCGCCCCGGCGAAGCCGTGCAATTCACGTGGCTGGCCAGCGATGCGCCGCACGAACGGGCGCGCAGCCGCATGAGCATTGCGCCGGCCGACGGCACGCTCACGGAAAACGAACCGTACAGCCAGCAGGCGCTGGGGGCACGCCTCGTCAACATCATTTATCCGCTGCACATGGGCACGTATTTTGGCTTGCCCGGCCGCATCATCGTCACCCTGGCCAGCCTGGGCCTGCCCCTGTTCGCCGTTACGGGCTGGATGCTGTACCTGGGCCGCCGCAAGGCCAAGCGGGCCGTGCAGGCGCAGCGCGCGCTGCTGGGCGCCGGCGCGCCGGGCAAGACGGACACAGGTTTACCGACCCTGGTGGCCTACGCCAGCCAGTCGGGACAGGCCGAGCGCCTGGCTTTGGCAAGCGCGCGCGCCCTCCAGCAGGCGGGCGTGGCCGTCGACGTGCAGTCGCTGGAGCAGCTTGATCCCGCGCAATTGCGCCAGTATGAACGGGCACTGATCGTCGCCAGCACCTTTGGCGAAGGCGAGGCGCCGGACGGCACGCGCCGCTTCGCGCGCCTGCTGCAGCAAACGGCGGGCACGCCGCTGGCCGGCCTGGATTTCGGCATGCTGGCCCTGGGCGACCGCCACTACAGCGCCTTCTGCGGCTTTGGCCATGCGCTGGAACAGCAATTGCGCGCGCTGGGCGCCACGCCTATGTTCCCGCTGATCGAAGTGGACAAGCACGATCCCGCCGCCCTGGCCGCCTGGTCGCAAGCGCTGGCCCGCTGCAGCGGCAGCGCCATCGATGCCATCGGCGTGCAGGAAGAGGCATCGTATGCAGAGTGGCGCCTGGCGCGCCGCGTGCTGCTGAACCCGGGCAGCCTGGGCGGCGAACTGCATGAAATCACCTTGACGGGTCCGATCGATGCCAGCTGGGAAGCGGGCGCGCTGGCGGAAATCATCGGGTGCAACGCGGATGGCAGCGAAGGCGACGCGCAAGGTGAGCACAAAGCCCCGCATGCGCCGCGCAGCTATTCGCTCGCGTCGCTGCCGTCCGATGGCGAACTGCAATTGCTGGTGCGCCAGGAACGCCACGCGGGCGGCGAAAACGGGGGCTACGGCGTCTGTTCCGGCTGGCTCACGCGCTTCGCGCCGCTGGGTAGTCCCATCCGCCTGCGCCTGCAAGCCAATCCTGCCTTCGCCCCCGCCCTGGTCGACGTGCCCTGCATTTATATCGGCAACGGTTCCGGCCTGGCCGGCCTGCGGGCACACCTGCGCGCGCGCCAGCGGGCGGGGCTGGCCCGCAACTGGCTGCTGTTCGGCGAGCGCCAGCAAGCTTTTGACAGCGTCTGCGGCGAAGAGTTGCAAGGCTGGCTGGACGCTGGCCACCTGGCGCGCCTGGACCTGGTCTTTTCGCGCGACGGCAACGATGGCGGCAAACGCGAATACGTGCAGGACCGCCTGCGCGCCAACGTCGGCGAGCTGCGCGGCTGGCTGGCGCAAGGCGCCATCGTCTACGTGTGCGGCAGCCTGCAAGGCATGGCGACGGGAATCGATGCTGTACTGCAAGAAGTGCTGGGCCAGGACGGCCTCGACGCCCTGCTGGCGGCCGGACGCTACCGCCGCGACGTGTATTGATCTGCATCAGCCCGCCGCCGGCACCGCCCGGCTATGTGGGCAGGCGCACGGTCATGGCCAGCCATCGGACTACAGTGGGGGCATCGCGGCATGGCAACATGCGCGCCGCCCCACCCACTGTCTGCGAGGCTAGCCATGAAAAACCCCTGGATGAGCATGTACCTGAGCGCCGCCAACCGCATCGCCAACACGGCGCGCGGCCACGCCACGGCCGCCGTCAAGCGCGAAGCGGCGAAAAATACGCGGCAATTGACGCAAGTGTGGTTCGACTCTTTCCTGCCCGCCGCAGGCAAGCCGCGGCGCAGCCGCAAGGCCAAATAAAAGGCGTCACTGGTGCAGTGCGTCACAGCAACTAGTTGAAGTTTCAATCAGATGAACTAAACTGCAAGCATGGTAGTACATAGGACGTGACCGGCAGGCGCCGCATCCCCGCGCCGCCGCCGGGACACCGGGAGACGACCATGTTGACGCTCAAAGTGCTGCTCTGCCTTGCCTTGTCGGCCCTGATGCTCGTGCCCCTCGTGCTGAGGGATGCGATGCAGACGTCGGCCGGGCAGCAGATGCAGGTGCCGAATGTGGATGCGCAGGGCATGTGGGCCCACTGGCCCAAGCAGTAATACGCGCGGCTGAGGGCAGTTGAACAAGCGCGCCGCTGGCTGCGTTGCTTTGACTTGCCGTACTAGCGTACTGTCTGCGTCAAAGACGCCTTGCCGGCGGCGTTTTTCAGCGGCGCCCGCTAGTGGTGTTCAGCGTTAAAAACCGCTTTGTTGCGGGTGGGAATTTGTTCTCTTCGCCGGCGGCTTTCCTGATCCCCTCTTCAGCATACTTTGATCCAGATCATGGATTTCGCCCTTCGCTGCGTCCACACTGGAACAGTCCGCTTCGCACCGCGACGGACTTAACCGGGGGTATCGGCATGGGTAACTCGCATTGGAAGGATGAGATGGCGCTGGGCGTTCCCGTCATCGACGAGGCGCATGAGGCGCTGTTTCAGGAGCTGGCGCGGCTGGGGCAGTTGAGCGACCAGCATTTCAGCGTGGCGTTCCGCGAGCTGATTGCGGCAGTCGAACGCGATTTCCGCGAGGAAGAGGATTTGATGGAACAAATCGGCTTTCCCTCGCTGGCGAATCACCGCGAACAGCATGCGCGCGTCCTCAGCGGCTTGCACCATGCCTGGGCCGCCGTCGATGAAGGCGACCTGGAACAGGGGCGCCATGCGCTGTCGCTGTTGCCGCAATGGCTGATCTTCCACCAGGCCACCATGGACCTGGCCCTGGCGGCGGCGCTGGAACTGGTGCAGCGCCAGCCTAACTAGCAGTTAATTACAGCAACAGCACCGTCGCCTGCTCGGGCAAGACCACGCGGTAGTGTCCCGGATATTTGTCTTCGCCGTCGAAAATCTTGCAAAACACGGGCTGGTTGATGTCGTTGACGGCCGCCTCGTTCATGGGCAGGGTGGCGATCAGCTGTTCGCCATCCATCAACTGCAAGGCGCTGCCCCGCTCGGCCGCGCAAAAGGCCAGCGCTTGCACGTCGCTGGCGAACGGCCGCTTGTACCACGGCGTAATGGCCCGCACGGCGCGGCGGGCGTCGTGCAGGACTTGCCCCACGCGCGTGACGTTCCAGGCATCGCGCGCCACGGACGGCTGCAGCACGATATTGGCCGTCAGTTCGCCCCTGCCCTTGTTCACCAAAAACGTGCCATCCTGCGCGGCGATATCATCGTTGAGCGGCACGACAAACACGCCGCCGGCCGACACCTTGACCGGCACGGGGGCGCCATTGCCTTGCAAGGCCACGCGCACGTCGTCGATGGTGGCGCTCAGCTTGGCAGGAATCAGGCGCAGGGCCATGACCACGCTGCCGCTCGACACTTGCCACACTTTCCGGGCCGTCAGATAACTGTCGCGGTAAGCCGTGAAGCGCACGCGCGGCGCCTTGGCGTCGCTGCTGGCCGTGATCGTCACCGTCTGCGATGGCAGGGCTTCCTCTGCGCTCACCGCCGGCGCTGGCGCAGCGGGCGTGGCCGGCGCAAGGGGGGGCGGAACGACTGCGGCGGCGGGCGGCGCGCTGGCGCTCTGCAGCGGCGCGGGCACGGCCGGCGGCGCGTGCTCCTGGGCCTGGCCCAGCGACACGACACACAACCATCCGGCACAGGCGATCCATGTACGCATGCATTTCTTTCATTAAGGAAAATATTTTGTCAGCGCCTGCATTATCGCAGAAGGCCGGACGATGCGCCGCCCTTGGGCTGCCTGCGCTCCGCCGCCTGCACTATTTTGGTGCGCACGCTTGATTATTTGGCAAATACCCATTATATTGATAATGATTCTTATTCACAAATCATGACTGGAATCATGCACGACCTTTCCGCCGCCATGCGCGGGCGGAACTGCTATCCGAGCCAGATCCCGGGCCAGCGTCACGCCATCCCCCCAGCCACTGCGCCACTCGCCAGACGAGATAGGAACCCTCACGACTAAAAATACACCAGGAAAATAATGCAATCGACCACCGTCCTCTCTTCTTCGCGCCTGCCCGCCTTGCGCCCCCTGCCCCATCTACTACACATCAGTCTGCTCACCCTTGCCGCTGGCGTGGCCCTGCCCGCACTGGCCGCCGACGCCGCCCCGGCTGACGTGACCATGCCGGCCGTCACCGTGCTGGGCCAGTCAATGGCCACCACGGAAGGCACGCAGTCGTACACGGCTGGCGAAGCCCGCAGCGCCACGCGCATGGACCTGTCGCTGCGCGAGACGCCGCAGTCGGTCAGCGTCATCACGCGCCAGCTGCTCGACGACCTGGGCGCCGTGCGGCTGGACCAGGCGCTGGCGCAGACGACGGGCATCCAGGTGGGCCAGAACGACACGGAGCGCACGACGTTTTATGCGCGCGGCTTCGGCATCAACAATATCCAGATCGACGGCATGGCGCGCGGCGGCAATGCGCCGCTGCAAGACACGATTTTGTACGACCGCATCGAGGTCGTGCGCGGCGCCACCGGCCTGATGGGCGGCACGGGCGACCCGTCGGCCACCATCAATATGATACGCAAGCGGCCGGGGAAGGAATTCCAGGCCAGCGCCGGTCTCATCATGGGACGCTGGGATGATCAGCGCGTCGAGGCCGACCTCTCCACGCCGCTCAACGCCGATGGCAGCGTGCGTGCGCGCACGGCCCTGGCCTGGCAAAAACGCGATTCCTACCTGGACATGTATCACGAACGCAAGACGGTCGGCATGCTCATCGTCGAGGCGGACGTGCGCCCCGGCACCCTGCTGACGGCGGGCGTCGACTTCCAGGACAACAAGCCCACGGGCGCCACCTGGGGCGCCGTGCCCTACTGGAATGCGGATGGCAGCCTGGCGAACTTGCCACGCAACACCAGTCTCACGACGCCATGGAGCACCTGGGCCAACAAGCAGCACACCATCTTCACCTCGCTGGACCAGCACCTGCCCGGCAACTGGAATCTGCATCTCGGTTATGCGCGCACGGAAAGCACGAACCGCACCACCGTCGCCTATGCGGGCGCGGGTCATCCCGACCCGGCCACGGGCGAAGGCATGCGTCTGTGGACGGGCGCCTATGGCCCGGGCAAGAACACGGGCGACAATTTCGACGTCTACGCCAGCGGCCCCTTTACCTTGCTGGGGCGCAAGCACACGGCCATCATCGGCTGGAACGGCGGCAACCAGCGCGCCCGCTCGCTGGGCGGCGAGGCGGAAATCAATTACCCGAACTTCGTCCCCGATTACCGCAACTGGACGGGCAACATTCCCCGCCCCGTGTTTCATCCGGACGGCTCGCACACGGAAACCGTGACGCGCCTGGCGGGCGGCTACGTGGCCACGCGCTTGAGCCTGGCCGACCCGCTGCACCTGATCATCGGCGCGCGCAGCAGCACTTACCGCACGGATACGCGCAACTACGATACGCGGGGCGTGCACACGGACAATAGCGACTTTGCCGAAACGCGCAATGAAGTCACGCCCTACGTGGGCGCCGTGTTCGATATCAACAAGCAATATTCCGCGTATGCCAGCTTCACGCAGCTGTTCAACCCGCAAACGAGCAAGGACCGCAACAACAAGTTCCTGCCGCCGGAAACGGGCGACAATGCGGAACTGGGTATCAAGGGCGAATTTTATGAGGGCAAGCTGAATGCGTCGGCCGCCCTGTTCCACACGAAGAAAAAGAACCTGGCGGAACTCGACCGCAGCGTGCCGCCCGGCTTCCTGCTGCCCGACGGCGGCCAGGCCATGGTGGCCAATGGCAAGGGCGTGACGGCCAAGGGCGTGGAATTCGATGTCTCCGGCCAGTTGTCTCCCGCCTGGGAAGCGAGCGGCGGCTATACCTATCTGCACGCGGCCGAGGCCGATGGCCGCCGCGCCGCCACCACGCAGCCGCGCCATTTGCTGCGCCTGGCCACCAGCTACCGCTTCGACGGCCGCCTGGCTGGCCTGAGGGCGGGCGCCAGCATGACGGCGCAAAGCGCCACCTACAGCGAATCGTGGTACGGCCGTCCGCCATCGGGAACCATCACCAACATCCCGCAAGCGGGCTATGCACTGGTCAACGCCATGGCCAGCTATGCCATCAACCGCCACGCCAGCGTACAGCTGAACG
>NZ_JBWBYV010000006.1:0-32652 GCF_056174685.1 Janthinobacterium sp. BHSEK | reverse complement strand
ATCTGATGCTGAGCGACAAGTCGCGCGCCGAAGCGAGCCACTTGAATGACCAGCTGACCCGCTTCTGGAGAGTCTGGCTCGACAGCAACCGCGGCAGCATGCCGCGCGAACAGATGATACGCAGTGCCGAACGCATGATTTCGTTTTACCTGACCCAGATCAACGACCCGTCCTGGCCGCAGATCGACAGCAAGCTGGCGCTGGTCGACCAATCGCGCGACAGCCTGCGCCGCGTGGTGCGGGGCATGCCGGCGCGCGAACGCGTGTACGCCGACGTCAAGGCACGCGCCGCCACGCGCTTCGCCTCGATGACGGTGGCGCGCATCGTCGGCGAGCAGGACAAGGAACTGGTGCTGGGCAGCTACGCCATTCCCGGCACCTTCACGCGCGACGCATGGGAGCAATTCATCCAACAAGCGTTCCAGGAGGCGGCCAACCGCGAACTGCAAAGCGCCGACTGGGTGCTGAAAACGGCGTCGAAGGACGACCTGACGCTGGAAGGCAGCCCGGAGCAGATCCAGAAAGCGCTGGTCGAACTGTACAAGACGGACTACGCCAGGGAATGGCAGAAATTCATCCAGGGCGTCAGCATCCGCGAGTTGAACGGCTTCGACAATGCGGCGGCGGCCATGAACCGGCTCGGCGATCCGCAAACCTCGCCGATCAACAAGCTGATCGAAACGGTGTACAAGGAAACCTCGTGGGACAACCCGTCGCTGCTGGGCCAGGGCTTGCAGCGCGCCCAGCGCGGCGTGATGGGCTGGTTCAAGGAAACCATCCTGCGCCAGAAACCCTCCGGCATCAACGTCAACGTCAGCACGGGCGCGCCCGCCGCCGGCGCCTTGCCGATGGGACCGGTGGGCCGCGAGTTTTCCGGCGTGGCCCGCCTGGTGGTGACCAAGGACAAGGATGCTTCGCTGATGCGCGGCTACATGGAAGCGCTGTCCAAGCTGCGCGCCCGCTTCAACCAGATCAAGAACCAGGGCGATACGGGCCCCGGCGCCAAGCAATTCATGCAGCAGACGCTCGACGGCACCGGTTCGGAACTGGCCGATGCGCTCAAATACGTGGATGAACAGATGCTGACCGGCATGACCGACGGGCAAAAGCAGGCGATCCGGCCCCTGCTGGTGCGCCCGCTGATGCAGACGTTTGCCGTCATCATCAAGCCGACCGAGACGGAAATCAACAAGGTCTGGCTGGCGCAGGTGCTCGAACCGTTCCAGAAAACCCTGGCGCCCAAATATCCGTTCTCGCCCGCCTCCGGTAGCGAGGCCAGCAATGCCGACATCGGCCAGGTATTCGGACCGGAAGGCAGCATCGCCAAGTTCTTCAATACCACCATCGGCCCGCTGGTGGTGCGCCGTGGCGACGCGCTCAGCGCCAAGACCTGGGCCAACATGGGCATCGGCCTGGCGCCGTCCGTGGTGGCCAGCTTCCCCGGCTGGATCGCGCCGCTCAGCGCCAACGGCGTGGCCACGGCGGCCGGCGCCGGCGAAGCGCAAACCCGTTTCGACCTGCAGGCGCTGGCCGCCAGCGGCGCCACCGAGTACACGATCGAGATCGATGGGCAAGCCCTGCGCTGGCGCGGCCAGCCGCAGCCGTGGATCCATATGGTCTGGCCGAATCCGCAAGGCACGCCCGGCGCGCGCATCAGCGCCATCACGCCGGAAGGCCGCACGATCGTGTTGCTCAACGAACCTGGCCATTTCGGCCTGAAGAAAATGATCGATTCGGCCAAGCGCAAGCGCAAGGATGGCGGCGTGTTCGAACTGAGCTGGGAAAACAGCGGCGTGACCGTGGCGGCCAACCTGAAGATCGTCGCCACGCCGGCGCCGGCCGCCGCGCCGAGCACCGCCTCGGGCGCGGCGGGCTTCCGCGGCCTGAAGCTGCCGGAAAGCGTGGCCCAGAGCGTGCCGGCCGTCAATACTCCCGCACCGGCCGCCCCTGCCGGCGCCATCGCGGCCAATGCCGCCGTCGCGCCATGAGCCGCGCCACCGCCACCGCCATCGGCTACTTCGGCAAGCTGCCCAGCCGCGGCGACTTCGTCAAGGCCAGCGACAACCCGGCCCTGCTGAAGATCCTCGACGACTGGCTGGCGCAGGCGATGGACCTGCTCAGCGCCGACGCGCGCTGGAAGCTGACCTATGATGCGCTGCCGCCCATGCACTTCGCCTTCATCGGCCCGCGCCGCGGACGCGCCATCGCCGGCCATATCGCCGCCAGCAGCGATGCCTCGTCGCGCCGTTTTCCCTTCCTGATGATGAGCACCATGGAAGTGGACCAGCCGGCCGCGTTTGTCGCCAACTGTCCGCTGGTGCTGTCGCGCCTGTGGAACCGCTTCGAGGCGCTCAGCAACGACATGCGCGGCCCCGATGCGGGCAGCGCGCTGCACGCGGCCAGCCATGCCAGCATCGACCTCGACCTGCGTGCCGCCGCCTATGAAGCCGCGTTCAACGATTTCCTCGACATGCAGACGGTGGGCGAACTCGACGCGTTGCTGGCGCCCACCGGTTTCACGGGCACGGTGCGACAGGTGCTGCTGGCGCTGGGCCTGCTGCTGCAGCCGGTGATGGCCAGCAGTTCCAGCCGGCTGGAAAAGAGCCTGGAACTGCCGCTGCCGGCCGACCCGCTGTACCGCAACATGGTGGCGGCGTTCTGGATGCACCTGATCACGCCGTTCCTGGCGCGTGCCGACTTCGAGCTGGCGCTGTTCATCACGCGGCTGCGCGGCCGCCAGACGCTGGTGCTGGGATTTTCCGGCGCGTCGGCGCAGACCCTGCATGTGCTGATGAATCCGCAAGCTGCGCTCGACCACCATATCGCGTTCGACGACCTGGACTGGGTCGAGGAACAGGTCGGCAGCGACTATGCGATCAAGAAAGTGTCGACCTATCTGGCGCAAGCCAACCTCTCGCTCAAATCGGCGCACGATTCCTTGCGCGCCGCCTTTATCGGAACCTGACCATGCGCGTATCCCGGATCGTTCTCCTCCTCGGCATGGCGCTAACCGCCATGTCCGCCTCAGCGCAAGCGCCCATATCGATACCCACGGCCGCCACGCCGCAGCCAGGCCAGGTGCTGGCCAGCGGCACCGTGCCCGACGAAGCGAGCAAGGCCGCCGTGCTGGCGCGCCTGCGCGAACTGTACGGCGCCGACAAGGTGGTCGACCAGATCGCCGTGGGCCAGGTGGTGTTGCCCGCCAACTGGAACGCCTATGTGCAAAAGCTGCTGTCGCCCAACCTCAAGCAGATCAGCCGCGGCCAGCTGAAGATCGACGGCAGCGTCGTCAGCGTGCGCGGCGAAGTGGCCAACGAGGCGCAGCGGCAAAAGATCGCCAGCGATATCGCCACCAGCCTCAATCCCACCTACACCGTCAACAATGGCCTGCGCGTGTCGGCCAGCGAGCAAGGCGTACTCGACACCACCCTGGCCAACCGCACCATCGAATTTGAAAGCGGAAAAACCATGTTGACGCCGTCTGGCCGCGCCATCCTCGATGAAATGGCGGCGGCCATGCAAAAGCTGGCCGGCCGCAAAGTGGAAATCATCGGCCATACCGACAACCAGGGCTTGCGCGCCAGTAACCAGAGCCTGAGCCAGGCGCGGGCCGAGGCCGTCAAATTCTATCTGTCGTCGAAGGGCATCCACGGCGAACTGCTGACGGCGTCTGGCCAGGGCTCCGACCGGCCGATCGCCAGCAATGACACGGTGGACGGGCGCGCCCGCAACCGGCGCATTGAATTTCGCATGGCGCAATAACCATCCATCAGAGGACCACATGTTTTCAGCCGAACAGTTATTACTTCCGATTAGCAATGAACAACCGTCAGGCGTGGACCTGGCGTTTTCGCCCGAACTCGACGCCATCACTCTGGCGCGCAAGTTCGACGACCCCTCGCTCGACCAGGGCGAATGGATCGCCGACCTCAAGGAAGCCGACTGGGACTTCGTCGTGCGCAGCTGCGCCGGCCTGCTTGCCGGCAGCAGCAAGGACCTGCGCCTGGCGGTCTGGCTGACCGAAGCGGGCGCCAAGCGCTACCATCTGCGCGGCATGGCCGAAGGCTTGCTGGTGCTGGCCGGGCTGTGCGAAAAATTCTGGGACCGGGGCCTGTTCCCGGATGCGGAAGACGGCGACCAGGAGCAGCGCATCGGCAACCTGAGCTGGATACTCTCGCGTATCCCTGCGCTGCTGCGCGAGGTGCCCGTCACGGGCGGCCCAGGCGGCGCCTTTTCCACCATCGATTTCGAGACCGCGCGGCGCCAGGCCGGCCTGGGCGATTCCGCCAGGCAGCATGAGGGCGTCAAGTTATCCGATATGGAAGCGGCGCGGCGCAACAACTCGGCCGCCTTTTGCGCCAGCTTCGCCGTCGACGCGCAAGATTGCCTGGAAGCGCTGCGCAAGCTCGAACGAGTCGTCGACGCCCGGCTCGGCAACGACAGCCCGGCCTTCTCCACGGCGCGCGAAGCCGTCGAAGCGATGCTGCGCATAATGCCTTCCAGCGCCGGCGTGGCACCGGCCGCCGTCCCTGCCACGGCCAGCGGTACGGCCATTGCAGAAAGCACGATGGCGCCGGCCCTGCCAGCGGTCCCGGCTGGCCCGCCCGGCGCCATCGCCACCCGCGCACAGGCGATCGAGCAACTGCGCGCCGTGGCGCAATTCTTCCGCCGCAGCGAGCCGCACAGCCCCGTCTCGTATTTTGCCGACAAGGCCGCCAATGCGGCCGACCAGGATTTGCACAGCTGGCTGCGCTCGGTGGTCAAGGACGCCGCTTCGCTGGCGCATATCGAAGAGTTGCTGGGCGTGCAGCCGCCCGAGAATGGCTGAAACCGCTGCTCACACCCTGGCGGCGCGACTGCCGCCGCCAGGGTGTTCAAGTTTTTGCCTATTTCGCTTTTTCCCGCTCTTCCTCGCGCCAGCGCTTTTCCAGCTGCGCCTTCCACACGGCCTCTGCATTGGCATATTTCAAGATGACCTTTTTTTCGGCCTGATAATAAAGCCGGGCTTCCTGGCTGGCTTGCTGCATGGCGTTTTTTGCGGTCTTGACTGCGCGGTCCAATTTTTTTTCCGCCTCGACCCCGGTATCGTGCACGCCGTGGCCGACGCGGGTGGCGCCATCGACGATCATCCGGCTCGTTTCCCTGTACGTTGCCACCGCCTGCCGTTCCAGCCGTTTTTCGGCCTCGGCCACCGCCTTCGCGGTCGCGGCAACCTTTCTGCGCGCTGCCCGGTAAGTGCTGACGGTATAGCCATACAACTTCTGGAAGTAGGTCACGGCCGCGTCGCCTGCTGCCTTGACGGCCTTCAAAGATTCATTGGCGATATTCGACATATTCGAATAATCATCGCTTTGCACGAAAACGTTGCGGAAGCGGCCATAGCCGCCGGTCAGCCATACCGGTTCGTGCTTGCCGAGGATGCGAAAGCCGGCGCGCGAATCGTGCACATAATCTTCAAACAGCGTGACGCAGGCAACCGGCGGTTGCGCGCCTTCCGTCATGATTTTCAAAAATCGCTCTTCCCAGTCGCTTAACGGGTCTTTCCCGTCTTCGACAAACAGCATGCCAGCCGGGCTGACGCGATGCAAGACAGTCTTGGCACGTTCACCGAGCCACCCCATCGTGGTCGCGTTGGCCTTCCTTCGTTCGCGCCAGGAGCGCAGATATATCCCCAGATCGGTATCGGCCTCCAGCAAGTCTTTCTGGCCCGGCTTATCCGACTCCTTGAAAAAGCGCTTGTTCTTCAACTGCGCTTTTCCCTGCGCGTGCAACATGCCGCGCCAGCGCAGATATTGTTTTGTATGCGCCTCGGTAAAGGTCTTCACGTCCGCGCCCTTGATGCCGTTATGCGTCAGCCAGTTGTTGTAGGAGGCGATCAGTCTTGGGTCGGTGGCAAAGGATTCCAGCAGCGCCTCTCGCTTTACCACTTTCATCTCGTTCAGGGTGCGCAAGGGCACACCGGCTTTCAGGGCGGCGAAATGCATGTCGATCAAGGGAATCTGCGACAGATGCGGCGACGGTCCCCAGCCCGGCATGGATCTGCCCTGCTCACCTGGGTAATAACCCCCACCTACATCGGAATGCATGCCGGGGTAGCCGACATTGCCCCGTCCGGTTGCGGATTCCAGCGGAAAGCTGGCGCGCTGTTCATGCAAGGCGATGAAATGCGTGCACTCTTCTACTACAGGGTGGATGCTCTGTGTTCCATTTCCCCAGGCCATGTGCCCGAAGGTGACCGGCGTTACATCCCCCACACCAACGGCGGCGACGGTATCAAAAATTCCCAGGAAGCCTATGCGTATGGGTACGCCTGCCAGCTCAAATGCGCCGGTTTCCCGTTCGAACACCTGATGCAGCCAGTGCGCACTGGCGCGCGCTTCGGCCGCGCCACGGGAAAAGCCGAAAATGGACACATTGATTTGCTTGAGCTTGCGCTGATGACTTTTAACAACGCGCGCCAGTTTTTCTTCAAGCGACGTCAGCATTGTCCAACGCTGCACGCCTTCCAACCCAAGCAGCATTTGTGCACTCATCAAATTTACCAGCAGCCTTTGCTCGTCCGGATCAAGCAAGGGACCACCTGTCAAATAACTGTGCACTGAATTAAGTAAGGAGGTGATTCCCCAATTGATACGATCGGCACCCATGTAACCGAAGCCGCCACCCGCATTATCAGTCAATGCCTCTACCGTGTCGCCAATCTCCTTGAACGGCGTGCCGACACCAGGCATATATGCACGAAAGAATCCATTCTCTGGCTCATCAAGATGTGCATCCCATAGCCTGGCAACATTGCTATGCTTGTTTCGTTGCCGCTGAGTCAGGTTCCTGGGATTTGCTATCGAATCTTTCTGTCTCCAATCCTGGTTATTGCCACTCCCATCATAAAAAAGTCCGATATAAATTTGACCCTGACATTCTGTTTTATGAGGCGACCTGACGCAGGCCATCGCCTTTGCGCGCTGTGACGATTCTTTGGGAGTAAGGCTGCGTCGCCCATCCAGAGGGGCTTTACGCCCTGTATAGATAATAGACATTATTATAAAATCCCTTGAATTATTTCAATAAATTCTATTCCCATATGATCTTCAGAGGGATGCCTGGATGCAGTTCTGCCTCTTTGCCGGAAAGCGGATACTTTCGATGTCCGAGCAGGTATCTGGTAACAAAAACTTTGTAACTACCATCGTGAAGAAAATGAACGACAAACATGCTGGCATCGGCACGAGAATACTGCGGCACCAACACTGTTTTTTCTACGCGGATAGCCTTCCCATTTTTTACTGTATCCATGACTATCGCTGCCTTCATGCTTGGTTTCCATACTGCCGGTATTGAGAGACAGCAAGTTTGCCCCCCACCACCTTGTCCAGGGTCGAGGTAGCCAGCCTCTGCTGAAGAGCCATCTTCAAGTGTCACAATATAGCTTCCAACCCCGTGTTCGGTGTGGTTATAAGCAGTCAGACTCACGCTGATTTTCATTGATTCCTTGCTACAGGCCACATTTAAAAACAATAGAAAAACACATGAAAATAGGCAAGCAAATCGCTTTCCCAATAAATTCATTATAGCCCTCCTTGAATTGAAAATAAATTACCATAAAGAACAGTCATGTAAAAAATTTACTCCCATATTATTTCCAGTGGAACACCCGACTCCATTTCTGCTTCCTTGCCAGAAAGCGGATATTTTCGATGTCCCAGCAAATATTTTGTCACAAATACCTTATAACTTCCATCGTAAAGAAAATGGACGACAAACCTGCCGGCATCGGAAGAATCGTAACGAGGTATAAATACCGTCTTCTCCACTCGGATCCTCTTGCCATTTTTTACAGTATTCATGACAATAGTCGCTTTCATTCCGGGCCTCCATGTCGCAGGTATCGAAAGACAGCAAGTTTTCCCGCCCCCACCTTCACCTGGGTCCAAGTAGCCAGCCTCGGCTGAAGATCCGTCATCGAGTGTCACGATATAGCTTCCAACACCATGTTCGGTGTGGTTATACGCAGTCATATTCACGACAATCTTCATTGGTTCCTTGCCACAAGCAATATTTGAAAATGATAGAAAAATACATAAAAAAACACAACCCAATTTCTTTCCAAATAAATTCATCATCGCCTTTCAGGAATTTAAATAAATACCGCAAAGAACACTTACATAAAAATTTTTACTCCCATACTATTTCCAGCGGCACTCCCGGCTCCAGTTCCACCTCCTTGCCAGAAAGTGGATACTTCCGATGCCCCAACAAGTATTTTGTTACAAAAACTTTTAAACTTCCATCGTAAAGAAAATGAACGACAAACCTGTCGGCTTCGGAGGAATTGTAGCGAGGTATAGAGACTGTTTTCTCCACTCTGATCGGCTTACCATTTTTCAACATATGCATGGCAACAGTCGCATTCATGCCGGGTTTCCAGGTCGCTGGTATCGAGAGACAGCAAGTTTTCCCGCCACCACCTTGCCCTAGTGCCAAATAACCGGCCTCAGCTGAAGAGCCATCATCGAGTGTCACGATATAGCTTCCAACACCATTTTCGGTATGGTTATACGCAGTCAGATTCACGACAATCTTCATTGATTCATTGCCACAAGCAATATTTGAAAATGATAGAAAAATACATAGAAAAACACAACCCAACTTCTTTCCAAATAAATTCATCATGGCCTTTTCAGGAATTTAAATAAATACCGCAAATAACACTTACATAAAAAATTTTATTCCCATATTATTTCCAGCGGCACTCCCGGCTCCAGTTCTGCTTCCTTACCAGAAAGCGGATACTTTCGATGTCCCAAGGAGTATTTGGTTACAAAAACCTTGTAGCTTCCATCGTGAAGAAAATGAACGACAAACATGCTGGCATCGGTACGAGAATACTGCGGCACCAACACTGTTTTTTCTACGCGGATAACCTTCCCATTCCATGTTCAGTATGATTGTAGGCGGCGAGATTCACGCTAATTTTCATGTCTTCCTTGCCACATGCCGAATTTGAAAATGCCATCAAAATACATAAAATCACGTTGAGTAAATTTTTCGGAAATAGGCCCTTTATCATATGGCTTTCTGAAATGCGCTGAATGAATAAATTTTTATATTCAAATTACATGAAATCAATTTCAAAAAATATTATCCCTTGGGCTCATACGCCTCCCACAACGGCGGCCCCGCTTCCCAAACGGTTTTCGGCAAGGCTTGCAGCGCGTCGTAAAAAGCATCGAGCGATGCGGGTGGGTTTTTCATGAATGCAATAAACAAGGGCTGTTCCATGGCCTTGCCGGAGGTATACAGCGCCAGCAAGACGTACTGCGTTTGCCTGTCGAGGTCATCGATCCCGGCATCGAGCGCGCGCTGCTGGTATTTCGCCACAAAGGCGTTCAGCACGCGCGGGGGCGTGTCATTGGTTTCATCGGTGATCACGCGCCGCAGATGGCTGACCAGATTGGCGGTGTCGGCCGGTTTCAGCTTGGCGTGCTTGACCGCGCTTGACGCCTGCGGCGCGGCCTTGGCCGCTGTCTGCGCCGCGACGTTGCCGCCAGCAAACACCAAGGCCAAGCTCAGGCACAGCACCAGCGCCGGCAACCGGTCAAGCTTCAACCTGTACACCCCATAAAGGTGGGCCGGCTTCCCATACGTCGTCGGACAAGGCTTGCATGGCTTCATAGAAACTTTCGATAGAGGTGGGTGGGTTTTGCATGAGGGCAATGAAATCGGGGTGTTCGATGCCGGCGCCGGACGTATACAGCGCCAGCAGCAGGTACTGCGTCTGGCGGTCCAGATCGTCGATGCCGGCGGCCAGCGCGCGCTGCTGGTAGCGGGCGACGAATTCATATAGCAGCCGTGGCGGGGTATCGTTGGTTTCGTCCGTGATCACCCGCCGTAAATGGCTGATCAGCGTATCGGCGTCGCCGGCATCGACCAGCATGCCGTATTGCGCATCGTCCAGGTGGATGAGCGGCGAGTCCATGAGCGCAGTGTCCGGCACAGCGCCGGCAGTGTCGACGTCGAGCAGGACGGCAACGTCGCCAAAACGGTTGATGTACTGCAAGCTCAACATTCCAGCCACGAACTGCTCGCGCTGCAGCGGCTCCAGGCAGGCCAGCCAGAACGGCAGGATGCGCGTGTCATACCAGCGCAGCATCATCTGCTGCTCGTCGCTCAGGCCGACGGCATGAAACTGGCGCAAATGCCGCGCCAGTTCGGGCAAGGGCCATGGACTTTCCAACCAGCTCAGGCAAGGCGCGCCATAACCGAGCTTTTCGGCCCAGTCGCAGACTTTTTCCAGCATGGCCGGCGCAAGGCCGGACAGCCGTATCAGCAGGGGCGCGATCTCCGGCAGGCTCGCTTCGTGGGTGTCCTCGAACAAGGATGCATACGGCACTTGCCAGCGCTGCAGCGTCAGGTGGCTGTTTTCGGCTTGCGCGCTGTCGAGCAGCAAATAAGGCTGGCGTTGCCGCTCGAGACTGGCCCGGACCCAGTCGTGCAATGCCGAGACGCTGTCGGGCTTCAACGCAGCACTCCCGCTGCGCCCTGTTGCATGGCGCTCAAAATACAGCTTTTACACGTGCTCGACGGCAGCGGCGGCATCACATACGGTGCGCGCGTGGGCCCGATAAAACTCTTCTTGCCCGCATGCACCGTAATCTTGCCCGGGCACTGGATCGTGATATTGCCGCCTTCGATGGTGATATTCGCGCCGCCCGCCGTCGACAGGCGGAGGCTTTTCGCCGCCGCCCAGTCCACATGCGCATTGGCGCTGATGACGTTGATCTCGTCGCGCGCCTGCACGTTGAGCACGTCGGCCTGCGCCTGCACGTCGATAGATTGACTCGCGGCAATCATCTGCAGGCCGATATCGTTCTCGCCCGCCTTGACCACGCCGCCCAGCACGCCGATGGCCTGGCCCGCGTGCAATCGCCATTTTCCGCCGCTGGTCCATTGCGTGTCCTGCCCGCTCATCACGGTGACGGTTTCGCCGCTGGCCAGTTGCATGTCCTGCCCCGCGACAACGCCCAGTCCTGCCCTGGCGGCAATCGCGATGATGGCGTCCTTTGTGTGCGGCAACTGTTCATGCATGCCGGAAACGCTGGCCAGCAACGCTTTCAGGGGGGCCGCCTGGCCGTCGAGTTCGCTGGCATTCGGCGCGCTGGCGCCGATGTGGCTGGCGTAGGCCACCGTCTGGTGCGTGGCGGCAGCCTGGCTGAAGGTGTCGCCCAGCAGCACCGCCTGTTTCAACAATGCGATCCCGCCCGCATTGTCGCCGGCCGGATCGCGTTGCGCGGCCTCGTGCCGGAGCACATAGCTGCTTACCAGCAGGCCGGCCCTGGCGCGCACCACGCCATACGCATCGGTGCGCAGCTCGGCGCCGGCGCCGCGCAGGCTGCCCCGGTAATTGTCGGCGCCGTGGATCAGGTGGCCCAGGTTCAGTTCGCTGGCCGCGTGGCTGCTTTTCAGCTGGATGCGGCCCTGCTGGTCGGTGTCGTCGAACAGCAGCTGGTTGTAGCCGGCCGCGCTACCCGCCTTGCCGAATTCCTTGCTGCGGATGCCCCATTGCGCGCTGGCATTCCGATGCGCCGCGCTGCTGCCCGCGGCGCCATGCCACAGCGGACTGTTGCCGCCCGCCACATTGCCCTGGCCCGCGATGGCGTGGTCGTGCGCCGCCTGGAACACGCCGGCGTCGCTCTGATCGCGCGCCATGCCGCCCGGCGTGGGTAGCGTGCCGCCCTCGCCCTGACCGTTGTACAGGGCGCCGACGATGACGGGCCGGTCGATATCGTTTTCCAGGAACTGCACCAGCACTTCCTGGCCGATGCGCGGCAAAAACTGGCTGCCCATGCCGCCGCCGGCCGCGCGCTGCGCCACCCGCACCCAGCACGTTGCGCCAGTCTCTTGCTGCCAGTGAAAGCGGATGCGCACCCGGCCCAGCTTGTCGCAGTAAATCTCATCGGCGCCGCTGGCCACGTCATTGCCGTCGGCGCCGACGACGATGGCGCTCTGGCTGCCCGGCGCGGTCGGCGTGGCATGCTGGCGCGCCTCGTTGCCATCGTGCAGCGGACGCCATGGCGTGCCAGCATCGATCATTTCGATGCAGTTGGCGTAGCCGCTGGCTTGCGCCTGGGCGATCGCGGCGGCGGCATCGGGAAAGCCCGCACCCCACTGTGCCACGGTTTCTTCCAGCAATTCCGGCAGCGGGCCGAACAGTTCCGCCAGTCCTTCCAGCGCCGGCAGCGGCAGGTTGTTGACGCCGATGCTGGCCACGCGCAGCACGACATACTCGGGCGCGGCACCGTCGGCTGGCGGCAATGGTCCCTGCGTCAGCGTAAAACGCGTGCCGGCGCGCAGGGTGCGCACGGTCGAACGGGCTTGCCACAGCTGGGCGCGCGCTTCGTGGGCCTGCATCCGCAGCTGCGCGTAGCGCTGCGCCTGGGCGCCATTCGCATACCAGTACTGGCCCGGCGTATCATAGCTTTCCAGCAGCGGCGCGTTCTTGCCGCCAAGCACCATATTCGTCGGCACGCTGGCGGCGAGCGCCTGCTTGGCCTTGTAATCGTAGCTGAGCACGCTACTCAGCCCGACGTGCAGGCTGCGCCGCGCGCGCAAGGCCTGCACCGTGTCGCCCGGCTCGCCGACGCGCGCGCCATGAAAACGCAGCCCGCCGCCTTGCGCGCTGCTGGCGTCCTCGGGTGTGGCGCAAGCCTGGCTGCTGTCGGCAAAGACGAGCAAGGTCTGACCGTCAAACCGCCAGGCCAGCCCCTCTTCCGTCAGCAGGCGGCGCACGAAATCATAGTCCGATTCGCGGTACTGGCAGCAATAGCTGCGTTCGCCAGCGTCCTGCATGAATGAGGCGACCTCGTCGCTCCAGCGCCACAGCGCGTGCGGCGCATACGCCGACAATACCGCGTCGACGATGGCCGTCACGCTCTTGTCTTGCCAGACGCGGCTGTTACGCGCCTGCGTCAGCAGCCACAGCCACGGCGTGATGCGCAGCCGGTAGCGCGCCAGGCCGCCATTGCTGCCCAGCATGGCGGCGGCGCTGATGTAGCCGGAAAAGGACGTGCGCGTGCCGTCGGCCAGGCTGATCTGCAAGCTGGCGGGCTGGCCCAGCAGGGAAGCCAGCGCGACATGGGCGCTGGTGGACAAGGCGATGATGTCGCGCGCGCCGACTTCCTGCAGCCGCTCGTCGGCGGCAAAGGCTTCGACCAGCAGGCTGTTGTTCTCTCCTTCACCGATGCTCAACTCGTACAACCGGGTGACGCTCGTGAAAACAGCCAGCGCGTCTGCAATCTTATCGGTCGAGGTGGATGACATGCGATTCCCGTTAGTCTGTTACCACATTTATATATTTGATAATTATTGTAGCTAGGAATGTATATCGCAGGAGCGCGATTGAAACCGGGTGTGCAGAGTGCTCCGTGCCGTCGCGGGCACATTGCGTCCGCCCCCCTCCTTTCCACGCACCATGGCTGCAGTGCTTACCTGATCGTGTACTTGAACTGCCCCTGCTTGTTGGCGCTAACCTTGATCTTCGTGATGGCGGCGCCTTCGGCCATTTTGGCCAGCACCGACTCGGCGATCTCGGGCAGCACGGTGCCGTTGAGGATATTGTCGACATTGCGTGCGCCCGAGTCGACTTCGGTGCAGCGCGCCAGAACGGCGTCGACCAGCGCTTCGTCGTGGCTGAATTCGGCCTTGTGATTGGCCGCGATGCGCTGGGCGATCTTGCCCAGTTTCAAGCCGATGATATTGACCAGCACATCGTCCGAGATCGGATAGAAGGGAATCACTTTCAATCGTCCCAGGAAAGCCGGCTTGAAGGTCTTCACCAGTTGCGGGCGGATCTTTTCCTCCAGCTGTTCCGGCGTCGGCAGGTCGGCCGCCGCCACGTTCAGGCAGGCCTGCATCAGGGTGCTCGAACCGACGTTCGAGGTCAGGATGATGATGGTGTTTTTAAAGTCGATCTCGCGTCCTTCGGCATCCTCCATCACGCCCTTGTCGAACACCTGAAAGAACAGTTCGAGCACGTCCGGGTGGGCTTTTTCCACTTCGTCGAGCAGCACCACGCTGTACGGGTTGCGCCGCACCGCCTCGGTCAGCACGCCCCCCTCGCCGTAGCCGACATAGCCGGGCGGCGAGCCTTTCAGGCCCGACACGCTGTGCGCTTCCTGGTACTCGCTCATGTTGATGGTAATAAGCTTGCGTTCGCCGCCATACAGCACATCGGCCAGCGCCAGCGCCGTTTCCGTCTTGCCCGTGCCGGACGGGCCGACGAACAGGAACACGCCCTTCGGCTTGTTCGGGTCGTCCAGGTTGGCGCGCGAAGTGCGCACGCGCTGTGCCACCGCCTCGATCGCATGCGACTGGCCCAGCACGCGCTCTTCCAGCATATCCTTCAGTTTCAGCACCGTGCGGATTTCATCCTTGACCATTTTTCCCAGCGGGATGCCGGTCCAGCCAGCGATGATTTCCGCCACCACGTGGCCGTCGACCTGCACCGGCACCATCGGCGTCTCGCCCTGCAGCGCGCGCAGGTCCTTGAGCAAAGCCTGCAGGTCGCCGCCCTGGCTGGCGTCCGGTTTTTCGCCAGCACTTTCCAGGTCCTGGCAGGCCGCCCTGACCTTCCCGGTCAATGTCTTTTCGCTTTCCCAGCGCGCGGCCAGCACCGCATGCTCGCCAGCGGCGCTACTGCGCTGCGCGCGCAAGTCTTCCAGACGCACCGGGTGGTTCCCGCCGCTCTTTTCCTCGCGCTCGAGCGTCGCCACTTCGGCGTCGATGCGCTCCAGCCTTTTGACCAGGTTTTCCAGCAGAGCCGGCGTCGCGTTCTGGCCCAACGCCACCTTGGCGCAGGCGGTATCGAGCACGCTGATGGCCTTGTCGGGCAACTGGCGGCCTGAGATGTACCGGTGCGACAGGCGTACCGCTTCGGTGATGGCTTCGTCGTAGATGCGCACATTGAAATGCTTTTCCATCAGCGGCGCCATGCCGCGCAACATGGCGCAGGCCAGTTCTTCGCTCGGCTCCTCGATCTTGACGACCTGGAAGCGGCGCGCCAGCGCGGCATCCTTTTCAAAATATTTCTTGTATTCGCCCCAGGTGGTGGCGGCAATCGTGCGCAGCTCGCCGCGCGCCAAGGCCGGCTTCAGCAGATTGGCCGCGTCGTTCTGGCCGGCCGTGCCGCCGGCGCCGATCATGGTGTGCGCTTCGTCGATGAACAGGATGATGGCGTGCGGGCTTTTCTTGACTTCGTCGATGACGTTTTTCAGGCGGTTCTCGAACTCGCCCTTGACGCTGGCGCCGGCCTGCAGCAGGCCCATGTCCAGCGTATGGATCTCGACGCCCTTCAGCACGGCGGGCACGTCGTCCTGCGCGATGCGCAGGGCCAGTCCTTCGACCACGGCCGTCTTGCCCACGCCCGCCTCGCCCGTCAGGATCGGGTTGTTCTGGCGCCGGCGCATCAGGATATCGATCGCCTGGCGGATCTCGGCATCGCGCCCGATCACCGGGTCGACCTTGCCGTCGCGCGCGCGCGCCGTCAGGTTGGTGGTGAACTGGTCCAGCGCCGGGGTCTTCGATGCGGCCGCGCGCCCTTCGAGTTCGCCGACGGGGTCTCGACCTCCCTCGTCCGCTTCGCCACCGGCAGCCGACACTCCGGTCGCCTCCTGCGAGCCCTGCGTGACCTTGTCGAGATTGTGCTTCAGGTCGTCGAGCTTGAATTTATCGAACAGCTTCGAACCGCGGTAAGCCAGTTGCGCCAGTTCCGGATCGGTCAGCAGCGCCTGCAGCAGATGGGCGCTGCGGATGCTGGCCTGGCGGCCGGCCTGCACATCGAGCGAGGCGATCAGCCAGGCGTTTTCAAACAGCTTCGGCAGCCTGGGCGAAAACACGGGGGTGCGCGCATTGCCGGTCTGCAGGCGCGCCACTTCGGCCTGCAGATCCGCTTCGAGCATGCTGACGCTGACGCCGCTGTGGCGGGCGATCAGCGCGAAGTCGCTGGCCGGCTGTTCCAGCAGGGCCAGGAACAGATGCTCCAGGTCGACCTCGTATTGTCCGAGGCCCACGCAAATGCCGGCGGCGCGGGTGGCGGCGATGCGGCTGGTGTCATTGAGCTTGCTGATCAGCGTCTTGAGGTTGATGCTCATGGGGCGAAGGTCCTTGTGTGGAAACGAATGAAAAAAGAAAGATGCTTCATGCCAGCGCATGCAGTTCGTAGCGCACGTCGCCGCGGTCCTGCGCGGCGCCGGCGGTGATCAGGAAACTGTCCCAGCCCAGCCGCCCGCCGCTGCGCGGCTGCTCCAGCGTGACGCCATGCACATCGTCGGCGCGCAGCACCAGCTGCACTTCGTATTCGAGGCACAGGCCGGTAAACAGGGTGAGCATTTTTTCCAGCGCGCGCGCCGCCGCGCCGCCCGGCAGGAAGGCGTCGAAATGCACGCGTGCCAGCGGGCCGACCACCAGCCGCATGCGCAAATCGCGCTGCCAGACGCGCGCGCCGACCAGCGCGGTCGAACCCAGCATGGCGTTCATGCCGCCCAGGCTGCTTTGCTGATCGCGCGGCACGTCGTACCAGCAGCCGACGAACTGGATCACCTTGATCGGCTGGCCGAAATACGCGGACAATACCTGCCCCATCGCCACCGCCGATGGCGGCCGGTGCCGCATGGCGGCGACAAAAAATCCCACGGACTCGTCGAGCACGCCGTCGCCATCGTCGTACAGCCGCCGGCGCAGCGACTCATGGCCCAGTCCCGCCAGCGACAGCAGCAGCGGCAGGAACTTGTCCTTGCCATCGAGCTGGTACTTGAGCTCCAGGCGGTACTTGCGCCACGCTTCGTAGAACAGCGCCAGCGCTCGGTTGGAAAACGTGTCGAGAAAGGCGCGCGGTCCCTCGTCTTTTTCGTACAGCTGGTGCGCGGCGATGCGTTCCGTGTAATGGGCCGGCAGCGCGCCGGCCACGCCGAGAAAACCCATGAAGGCCGGCGTGATGCGGACGTATTTCAGTTCGGCGCGCCGCACGGCCTCGCCCAGCGCGCGCATGTCGCCCGCCAGCGCGCCCAGCTCGCGCGGTTCGGCCTGCACCGCTTCGAGCTGGCTGGGCGCGAAATTGAGCGACACCGAATTTTGAAAGCGCAGGAAATTGGCCACCGCCCCTTCGCGCGCCATGCCGTTGCGGGCCAGCCAGAGTTCGAGCAAGCGCACCGCCTGGAAGTACTGGAAGCGGTAAGGCTCGGCGAACAGGCGCTCGATTACACTAGGCTCAAATCGCCGCTGCGTGGTTTGCATCGCAACAACTCCTCTCCCGATTTTTTCGACAACACCACCAGTTGCGTGAAACTGTTGGCATGCACGTACAGGCCGAGAAAACACTCGACGATATGGGCAAACGCATGGATGCCGCTGCCGACAAAAGCTTCTTCGTCGAGCGTCAGCCGCACTTCGATGCCGCGCACCAGGCAGGCGAAGGGATTGCCGGGCAGCCAGGCATTGGCCGCCTTGTGGTCGATCGCCGCGATACCGCTGATCTGCCGTTGCGAGGTCGCCGAACGGGGCAAGTCATACAGGGTCAGCATCTCCTGGAACGCTTCCAGGCCGCTGCCCGACAGCGACAGATGGTTCAGCGACAGGTGCGAGATCAGGCGCCAGTGCGCGCCGCGGCCCCGCTCGAAGCGGTGCGACTCGGTCGGTTTGCGCAGGAAACTGATGCTGCGCACGCTGGAGCCGCCTTCCAGGAACAGGTCGCCGCCGCGCAGGCCGTAGGTGAGTTGCGCCGGCAGGTCGCGGTTGGTACAGCTCAGCTCCAGGCTCAGGGTGTCCGTTTCAATCGCGGCCGGGTCGAAATCGATGTCGACGATGGAAATCTCGGTCTCGTAACCGGGACTTTTTTCGCTGATCGTGTCATCGCGCCGCATCACCCAGTAATGGCCGTCCCTGGCGGGCGTCTGGCCGTGGCGCAGCGAATAGAAAGGGCGAAATTCGGTGATCGACTCCCCTTGCGGCGTCTGGCGCACCAGCTTCACCGACTCGATTGCCTGCACCTCGAAGGCGTAGGCGCGGCGCGCATCGGCCAGCACCGGATAGCTGGCGGCCGTGTGCGTCAGCCGGATCGGCTCGCCGCGCTGGCGGAACAGGTTGACCACCGGCGTGCAGCCCAGCAGCAGGTTGTTCGTCGACATGGTGCCCAGCATGCGCGCCGTATTCGAATCGGTGCGCAGGCCGGCCAGGGCCAGGTGCAGCGTGATGCGCCGGCAGCCGGACGGCAGCGGCGCGCACAGCGCGGCCAGGTCGATGTCGAAGAAATTGAATTTTTCGGGAAAGCAGAAGTATTCCGTCAACAGCCGGTAAGCCGGATGCGAACGGGCGGAAAACGGGATCAGCGCATCGTCCTCGGCATAGCCGGCCGTGCTGACCGGGATCTGCGCCAGCGCGCTCCAGCGGCCGCTGTCATCGGCTTCCACATAGGCCTTGACCGTGCGCATGAACAGCGCGTCGCGCAGCGCCGCGCAAAACGACGGCTCGCCGTCGATGAACACGCGCAGCTTCGCCACGCCCAGCTGCGCCAGCGAGATCTGTTCGGCGGTCGCTTCGATGACGATGCTGACGCTGGAGGTGGCGTTTGGCGGCAGTGGCATCTGCTCGGGCGCATCGATGATGGCGGAAAATGCCGCGTGCGTCAGCGCCAGCGGCGCCACGGTGACGGGATAGGCGGTGCGGAAGGTGCACGCGACGCCCTTGACGGGGCGCGTCGCCAGTTCGGTGCCGCGCGCAATCTCGGTCGCGGCCGTCAGCTGCGCCGCCGCGCCGCTGTAGTCGAGGCGCGCGATCGAACACGAAGGAAACGGCCGCAGGTAATGCGGATACAGCACCTCGAACAGCGCCTCGGTAAATTCCGGATAATCGTCATCGAGGCGTTTCGAGATGCGCGAATTGAGCAGCGCGAAGGACTGGATCATGCGCTCGATATGCGGGTCTTCGCAGACTTCGCCGCCGATCAGCAGCCGTCCCGCGATCTTCGGATAGCGCTCGGAAAACTCGCGCGAATAGCGGCGCAGGAAACCCAGCTCGCGTTCGTAATACGGTAACAAATCTTCCAAGTTCAGGCTCCTTGCGCCGCACGGCGCGCCTTGCTGATCGTGTAATGCAGGCTTGACGGCTGCAGGATGGCGTCGAAGTTGACGGGCTCCTGGGCCGAGTGCACCACCAACAGCGCGGTAATCGCAAAATTGAGGCGGTTGATCGAGCCTTCCTGGATTTCCAACGAAGCGCGCACACTGCGCAGGCGCGGCTCATGGCGCGCGATGGCTTTTTCCAGGCACTGGCAGATGTACGCGCGGTCGTCGGAACTCGACAAGCTCAGGCCGGCGAAATCATTGAGGCCATAGGTGACGATCGAACGGCCGCATTCGGGAAGTTTTTTCAGCAGCGCTTCCGGTATCACGGTGCGCGTGTTGAGCAGCGCCTCCAGGTCGCGCGCCACGGTGTCTTTCAAATCTTCCAGCGACAGGCGTGAGACGGTACTACTGGAAGCGCCCAGAACAGGCGTGTCCATCAGGCGGTCGAACAATCCCGGCGTAAAACCCTTCATCGGTATCCTGTGGTTGGCAGTAGGAAGGAACAAAAGGGCGGCCTGCGGCGGCCCTTTGATTCGGCAGAGTCAGTCACGCAGGCACAAGCCGGAGTCGCCGCCGGCGGCTGGCCGGAACGGACTCATCCGGCAAGGGCCGTTGTCGGTCAAATCGTCTTGTTGGCCGACAGGTCCCAACCGCCGGAGGTATTGCCGCCGGAGCCACCGCCGACTTTTTGCTGCGTGTATTTCCACTTGACCTTGGAATACTTGATCGACAGGTTCTCGCCGAGGATGTCGCCAGGCGCGACGGATGGCGCCACGCTGCTGATCAGCACGTTTTCCAGTTCGATCTCGAAGTATTTGATGCGCTCGCCCTGGCCGTCAGCGCGCAGGAATTCGAACTTGGCTTTCGGGATCGTTTTACCGGATGAGCAATTTTGCAGCAGCAGCGGCGTGGCGAGGTCGGCCAGCTTGGCCACCACGATATCCTTGTGCTCGGTACGTTCGGCGGTATGCCCGCCGCCCGTCGAAGCGGTGGCGGACTTCGGCTGCAGCACTTCCCACTGAACCGACTTGCATTCGATCCAATCTTTATGGGAGGTGTCGGTGGATTCGCCTTTGATACCATCAATTTGCAAGTAAACGTCGATTGCCATGTCATTCCTTTCGGTTGTTGATGAAAAAATCAGGATTTGGTCGATTGCGGCAGCTCCGCGACCAAACGGAGTGAAACGGACAGCTCATCGAGCTGGAAATGGGGACGCAAGAAGGAAACGGCGCGGTAGACGCCCGGACGCCCCGGCACCTCCGACACCTGCACCGATGCTTCGCGCAGGGGGAACTGGGCCTTCTGCTCCTGGCTGGCGTTATCGTCGAGCAGCACGTACTGCATCAGCCAGCGGTTGAGGAACTCTTCGACGTTGGACGCGGCGGCAAAGCTGCCGATCTTGTCGCGCATCATCGCCTTCATGTAGTGGGCGATGCGCGAGACGGCAAAGATGTATTGCAGCTGCGACGACAGCACCGCATTGGCATTGGCCGAATCGGTGTTGTATTTCTTCGCCTTCTGCGCCGACTGCGCGCCGAAGAACGCCGCGTAATCCGTGTTCTTGCAATGCACCAGCGAAATGAAACCCAGGTCGCTCAATTCCTTTTCGCGCCGGTCGGTAATGGCGATCTCGGTCGGGCATTTCAGCGCCACCTCGCCTTCGTCCGTCTTGAAGGTATGGGTCGGCAAGTCTTCGACCAGGCCGCCGCCTTCCACGCCGCGGATCGCCGCGCACCAGCCGTAGTCGTCGAAGGCCGCCGTCAGCTTCGTGCCGAAGGCATAGGCGGCATTGCACCACAGGTATTTCTGGTGGTCGGTGCCGTCGACATCCTCGACGAAATTGAAGCCGTCGACGGTGGCGCCATCGGCCGGATTGAACGGCAGACGTCCCAGGAAGCGCGGCAGCGTGAGGCCGACGTAGCGCGCATCTTCCGATTCGCGGAACGACTTCCACTTCGCGTATTCGACCGTGTCGAAGACCTTGGCCAGGTCGCGTGGCTTGCCGAGGTCGGCATAGCTTTCGAGACCGAACAGTTCGGGCGATGCAGCCGAAATGAAGGGCGCGTGGGCTGCAGCGGCCACATGCGACATCTGTTCGAGGAAATACATGTCTTCCGGCTGGCGCGTGAATTCGAAGTCGCCCAGCAGCGCGCCGAACGGAGCGCCGCCGAAAGTGCCGAACTCTTCTTCATACACTTTCTTGAACATGGTCGACTGATCGAATTCCAGCGCGCTCTGGAAATCGCGCACCAGCTCGCGCTTGGTCGCGTTGAGCATCTTGATCTTCAGGTTGGTGCCGGTGGGCGTGTTGTCCACCATGTGATGCAGGCCGGTCCAGCTGCTTTCCAGCTTCTGGAATTCGGGCGCATGCATGATGGCGCTGAGCTGCCGCGAAATGAGTCTGTCCAGTTCGGCAACGCGCGCATCGATGGTGGCCGCCAGGTTATCCGACACCACGACGGTGCCTTCCATCACCTGGCTGACCAGTTCTGAAATCAGATCCTTGGCGCGTGCATGCTCGACGCTGGATTTGGCAACCTTGCTTTGTTCGACGATCTGGTCGAGCAAGCCGATATCGGTAGTAGCGGCGGCGCCGGAGGTGGGGGTCAGTTGAGCGGACATGGGATCAGTCTTTCTTGGCGGTGGATTGCTGTTCCAGCTGGGCCAGCTTTTCGGTGCTGTTGAGCACGTCGTTGAGGATGTCTTCCAGTTTGTCGTTGCCGGCCAATTTGTTGCGCAGGTCGGCCAGCTTGGTGCGCGCTTCGAGCAGCCGTCGCAGCGGCGCCACCTGCTCCACCACCGCCTCGGGACGGAAGTCGTTGAGCGACTTGAAGCGCAGATCCACCCGCAGCTGGCCGCCTTCATCGCTGAGCTCGTTCGACACGCCAAACGCGGCGCGCGGCTCGACCCCCTTGAGCACCTCGTCGAAATTGTCGCGGTCGATGCCGATGAACTTGCGGTCCTTCAGGCGTTTTTGCTCGACTTCGGAATTGCCGCCGAAGTCGCCCACGACGCCCATCACAAAGGGCAGTTCCTTGTTTTCAATCGCATCGCCGATTTCCACGTCATACGTCATCTGCACGCGTGGCGGCCGGACCTTTTGCAGGCGTTTTTGAACACTTTCTTTTTTTGACATGACATCATTCCTTTACGAATAATCGACGGCATCGGCGATGCCCTGGTAACTGCTTTGCTGCCCCGGTTTTACTTCAATCCATCGAAGGGATTAGCGCTGCTTTCGGCCGCCTTGGCCTGCCCTTTGCGCGGCGGACGCACCGGCTTGTCGCGCGCCGGCGGCGCGGCCGGCGCCGGCACCAGCACGGTTTCGCCCAGGCTTTCGCGCAGCAGCTTGGCCAGATCCTGCGATTCGGTGCGCAGCGGGCCGGACAGGTTGTTCTGGCGGCTCAAGTCGGCCAGGGCGCGCGTCGACAAGCGCAGTCCGCTGATCGCAATGACGCTGTTGGCCAGCTTGTCGGCCGGGTCGCGCACCAGCACTTCCTGGGCATTGATGATGGCGTCGCCGTACTGGCCCGCCTCATAGCGGGTCTGCGCCATGCGGGCCCACGGATTTTTGTCGGCTGGAAATGCGTCAGCCGCTTGTTTCCACAAACCCATGGCCGCTTCGTTGTTGCCGGAACCTGCAGCCTGGGTCGCCTTTGCCATCAGTTCGTCGAGCGAAGGCGGCGGCGGCGTCTTGACGGCAGGAGTGGTGCTGCAGGCACTGAGCGTCAGTGCGCAGGCAAGCGCAGCAAGAAAATGGCAGGTGAATTGGCGAGACATGGTCTGATTTCCCTCAAAAAAAATGACGCGGTCATGAAAAAAGGTTGCAATTTATAGTTGCTAAATTCTTATTTTTGCGAGACTAACACGGATTTAATATTGACTCCGTTCAATAGAAAATACGCAAAATCTCACATTCCAATCATCCGCAAAGGCAGCATCCATGCGGAAAACGTACCGTACGCACCTTTCTTTCAGATAATGTTAATGTTGTTGCAGTTGCGAAAAAAGCACATAGTTTCTTGTTGTAAATATTGGATGATCGGCCGCGCCGGCAAGCCGGCGATCGCGCGTCAGGAGTGTCCGGAGCGGCAGCGTTCTCCGCGCTTTTATTCCTCAGGCAAAAGGGCAATCGATGAGCATTACAAGCAAATTGTTATGGGGTGAAGGCCTGTTTCTGCGTCCCCAGCACTTCCAGCAGCAAGACCGGTACCATGAGCACCGTCTGCACGAAAGCATCAAGGCGCTGCACCCCTACGCCTGGGGTGTCAACCACGTGCAGATCGACCGCGATGCGCTGAGCAATAACACCCTGCGGCTGCTGGAACTGTCGCTGGTGTTCCAGGACGGCGAAATCTACAACGCGCCCGGCGCCGATGAGTTGCCCGACGCGCTGGACTTGAGCACGCTGCAGCAATCGCAGCAAACCGTTACGTTTTATGCCGCCCTGCCCGCCTTCAAGCATTTCGGCGGCAACTTTGCCGCGCTTGGCCAGCCCAACAGCGCGGCGCGCTACGGCCAGGCCAACCTGGAAACGCCCGACCTGTACACCCATGCAGCGCAGGCCGAACTGGCCTACCTGCAAAAATCGTTGCGCCTGGTGGCCGAATCGGAGCCGCGCGATTCGTATGTGAATTTCCCCCTGCTGCGCCTGCGGCGCCTGTCGACCGGCGGCTTCGAGCCCGACCCGTCGTTCGTGCCGCCCAGCCTGTCGATCCGCAGCGCGCCGCTGCTGTTCCTGCAGCTGCGCCGCCTGATCGATGCGCTGCAGGCCAAGGTGAACGCCCTGTACGGCCACCACCGCGAGCCAAGCAAGAATGTGATCGAATTTCGTTCCGGCGACATGTCCTCGTTCTGGCTGCTGCACACGGCCAGTTCCGCGTTCGCCTCGCTCAGCCATTATTTCCATCATCCGGCGCTGCATCCGGAGCGCCTGTACGAAGCGCTGCTGGCGCTGGCCGGCGCGCTGATGACGTTCTCGAAAACCCATGCGCTGGCGGACCTGCCGGCCTACCAGCACGCCGATCCGGGACCATCGTTCGCGCGCCTGCACGCGATCATCCGCGAACTGCTCGACACGGTGATCTCCTCAAAGTATTTCGCCATCGCGCTGACCGAAGTCAAGCCGTCGTACCATCACGGCAAGCTCGATTCGGGCAAGATCGACGACAAGACCGCGTTTTACCTGGGCGTCTCGGCCGACATGCCGGGCGTGGAACTGGTGGACGTGGTGCCGCTGCGCTTCAAGATCGGCGCGCCGGACGACGTGGAAAAATTTGTGCTGTCGGCCCTGCCCGGCGTGCGCCTGCAGCACACGCCGCAGGTGCCGGCGGCCGTGCCGGTACGGCCCGATACGTATTACTTCACCATCGAAGCGAAGGGCCAGATGTACGACCGCATGTTGCAGGCCCAGTCGATTTCGATCTACGTTCCGTCCGGCATGCGGGACCTGAAACTTGAACTTGTCGCCATCACTTCCTGAAGATAAACGATGAATGCAAACGCCCCCTCCCTGATGTCCGGCGGCTCCGCCGCGTACGCATCGAGCGTACCGGCCGGCCCCGGCACAGAACATACGCTGAGCGACCTGATGTACGACGGTTTCTACGCGCTGTTCATGCTGAAGAACGGCAGCGGCCCGCAAGACAATGCCGACTTCATCAGAAAAATGACGCAGTTTCTCGACGAGTTCGGCAACGCGGCGAAAAAACATGGCGCCTCGGCCGATGATATCGATGCCGCCAAGTACGCATTTTGCGCGGCTGTCGACGAAATCATCCTGCGCTCGCCGTATGCCATCCGCGACGACTGGGCGCGCCGGCCGCTGCAGCTGGTGCTGTTCGGCGACCAGCTGGCCGGTGAAAACTTCTTCATCCGTCTCGAGGCGCTGCGCGCACGCGGCAGCGCCCACCTGCAGGCGCTGGAAGTGTTCCACATGTGCCTGCTGCTCGGCTTCCAGGGCCGGTACATCCTCGAAGGCTCGGAAAAACTCGCCTACCTGACGGCCCGCCTGGGCGACGAGATCGCCCAGATGAAGGGCAAGAAAGCCGGCTTCGCGCCGCATGCGGAACGCCCCGACCAGATCGCGCACAAGTTGCGCAACGACGTGCCGCTATGGGTGCTGTGCTCGGTATTCGCGCTGATCTGCGCACTGGGCTATCTGGGCCTGCGCACCATGCTTGCCAAGAACACGGAGCGCCAGATGAATGCCTACAGCGATATCGTCAAGCTGGCGCCGCGCACGGCCAACCTGACCATCACGTTGCCGTAATGAGCGGCCCGGCAACGACAGAAGCTGCCCTGGACGCGTTCGGCACAGGCTTGTCCCAGCATGCGCGGCTGATCACGCTGACCACGGCGCAGGCATCGAACCTGCCCGAATCGCTGATGGCCGAGCAGGTGACGGGCCGCGAGGCGGTCAATGAGCTGTTCCGTTTCGAAGTCGATGCCTTGAGCACGGCGGCGAGCCTGGACCTGGCCAGCTTTCTCGGCGAAGAAATCACGCTCAAGCTGCTGCAGCCAGACGGCGGCTGGCGCGCCTGGCACGGACTGTGCACCGACTGCGCCTTTGCCGGCGCCGACGGCGGCGTGGCGCGCTACCGGCTGCGCCTGGAACCTGCCCTGGCCTTGCTGGACCTGCGCCGCGACAGCTATATCTTCCAGGACAAGAACGCGCGCGACCTCATCACGGAACTGCTCGGCGACTATCCGCAGGTCCGCTTCGAATTCGATGTCAGCCAGGAACTGGCGCCGCGTCCGGTCTGGACGCAATACCGCGAAAGCGACCTGGCCTTCCTGGCGCGCGTGCTCGCCTTCGAAGGCCTGAGCTGGCGCTTCGAGCACGAGCAGGATGGCGCGGCGCAGCAGGACGCGCAGCAGGCCAAGCACAAGCTGGTGATTTTCGACAGCAAGGCCGTGGCGCCGGCGACGCCGGGCGCGGCCGGCCTGCGCTTTCACGGCATGCGCGCCAGCGATACCGATGACGCCATCGACAGCTTCAGCGCGCGGCGCCAGGTGCGGCCCAACGCGGTCGGCATCAGCAGCTGGGACCCGCAGCAACTGGCGGCGCCGGCCGCCGAACACAGCTCCAGCCTGGCGGCCGGCGAATTGCCGCCCCTGCCGCTGTACGACGGCGCCGGCGAGCGGCGCCACGCCGACAGCACGGCGGCCGATCCGCACGGCCTGCGCATGCTGCAGGCGCTGGAGCTGGAGAACAAGCAATTCACGGGCGCTGGCGCGGTGCGGCGCATGGCGGCCGGCCATGCCTTCGACCTGCTGCAGCACGAGCATTATCCCGGTGGCGCCAACCAGTTCACCGTGCTGTGGGTCGAGCACCGGGCACGCAACAACCTGGGACCGGCCAGCGGCGCGCTGACGACGGTGCTGTCGAAACTGTCGACAATAGCCAGCCTGGGCGACGTCGCCAGCCTGCTCGATGGACAGCTCGAGGCCGGCACCTACCGCAACACCTTCGGCTGCGTGCGCACCAGCGTGGCCATCGTGCCGCGCGCCACCGCCGCGCGCCAGGCCAGCAGCGCGCTGGGACCGCAGACGGCACTGGTGGTCGGCCTGCCCGACAGCGTGGCCACCACCGGACGCGACCATCAGGTACGCATCCAGTTCGCCTGGCAACGGGGCAGCGCCGCCAATCCGGGCGGCATGACGCACAACACGGATCAACAGGGCAACGCGCCCGGCAACGAAGCCTCAGGCACCTGGGTGCGCGTGGCCGAAGCGCTGGCCGGCCCGAACTGGGGCTCGCAGTTTACGCCGCGCATCGGCACCGAAGTCCTGGTCGATTTCATCGAAGGCGACATGGACCGCCCGCTGGTGGTGGCCCAGCTCTATACGGGCAACGACATGCCGCCGTACGCGGCCGGCGTCGATTCGGACGTCAACCACGCCGGCGTCATTTCCGGCATCCACAGCCATAATTTCGATGGCGGCGGCTATAACCAGTGGGTGATCGACGACACGCCGGGCCAGTTGCGCACCCGCCTGGCGACGAGCAGCGCGTCCACGCAGCTGAACCTCGGTTACCTGGTACAGCAAGGCGTGGGCACGGCCCAGCGCGGCAGCTACCGCGGCAGCGGCTTCGAACTGCGCACCGACGCCTGGGCCGTGCTGCGCGGCGGCGAAGGCGTGCTCATCTCTACTACCGCCCGCGCCCATACGGGCGCGGGCATTGCCTCTACCCAGCTCGACACCACGGAAGCGTTGGCACAGCTGAAAGGCGCCGCCGAACTGAACAAGACGTTGGCCGAGGCCGCGCAACAGCAAACCGCCCTGTTCAGCCAGGATGCGAAACAGGCCCAGCTGGACCTGATCAAGCAGATCGACCCGCAGCAGGACGGCAAATACCAGGCCAGCGTGGGCGGGCAGGAAGCGCTGAAGGCCAGCGCAGGCGAGCGCAAGCTGGCCACCGACCAGCCGGTGGAAAAATTCGGCCAGCCCCTGGTCCTGATGGAAGCGCCCGCCAGCATCAACTGGGCCACGCCCGGCTCGACCGTCCTGTTTGCGGCGCAGCAGCTGCAATGGACCACGCAGGCGGACCTGCACATGACGGCCGGCCACACCTGGTCGTCCGTGTCGGCCAGCGCCAGCGCCCTGTTCACCCACACCGGCGGCATCCAGGCGATCGCCGCCAACGGCCCGGTATCGCTGCAGGCGCATACGGGGCAACTGGAAATCCTGGCTGACAAAGCCATTACCGTGATCTCGGTCAACGACGTCATCGACATCAAGGCCAACCAGAAGATCACGCTGCAGGCCGGGCAATCGTCGATCACTTTAGAGGGCGGCAATATCACGTTTAAGTGTCCTGGCAACTTCACGGTCAAGGGCGGCCAGCATGTATTCAACGGCGGCGCCAGCGCGGCCGGCATGCTGCCGGCACTGCCCGATACGCGCATCAAGCTGTTCGACGAAGGCTTTGTGCTGCGCGACCGCGACACGGGCGAACCGATGCCGCGCCAGCCCTACCGCATCAAGCGCGAAGATGGCAGCTATGAGAGCGGCATGACAGACGAAAAGGGCTTGACGCATGTGATTGCAGCGGCTGCCGCCGAGGCGCTGGTGATCGAGCTGCTGAAAACGATGGGTGGCCAGGGTTCGGCACCGGCACCGGCACCGGCCCCCTCTTCAGCGCCGATGCCGGTACCAGGTTCGCCAGGACAGCCGGCGGCCAAGGCAAACACCCCGCCGGAACCGAAATACAAGCCGGCAGGCGACTCCAGCACCACGCCGGTGGACAACAAGCGCCGCAAGGAAGTACTCGTCAAGCTGCCGGCCTGCTGGATCGAGGACTACGAAAAGGAAATCGCCGGTCCCTCGTATGGCCGCTATGCGCAGCCTTACCAGCACGACGGCACGCCACACAAATACAGGGACAAGATCTGGTTCAAGCTGTACATACCGGCAAAATCGGACGGTCCGGTGGTGGTGGAAGTGCGTTTCAAGGCCATCACGGTACTGGATGCCGCAGGCCAGGCGCTGGAAGAGAGCGACAAGGGCACGGAATCGGCGGCGCTGCGCGTCAAGCAGCGCGCCAACGTGGTGGCGCTGGCGCAGAAAAACGCGACGGCCGGCATCGAAGGCAACTGGAACAACAAGTTCCGGCTTGAAATCAATGATCCGCAATGCGGACAAAAAGTGTTGCCCGTGGTTTTCCGCGTCGTCTGGGTCGATGAAAATCAGCACTACACGCTGCAGATCCACAAGCGCTATGACCGCGAAAACGTGACCGGCGACGTCATGAACGTGTCGCTGGCGACGGCACTGACCACGTATGCGCATGAATTCGGGCATTGCGTCGGCATGCCCGACGAATACTCGTACACGGAGTTCGAAGAAACTGTACGCTATTTCAAGCCCGACGGCACGCTCGACGAGCCCATCGTTTGCCACGTCAACGGCACCTCGCCGGAAGACCTGACGCAATCGATCATGTCGTATGCGGAAGGCGCGCGGATCCTGAAACGCCACGGCTGGAATATCGCGATTGAAGCGCAGGAATTACTGAGCAAAAAAATCGGCAGGAAGATACGATGCGATATTGTCTGACACTGCTTATCTATGCCATGCTGATGGCACTACCATTGAAAGCCAATAACATGACGAGCACTCACGCGCCCCTCTCCATTTCCCTGCAATGCCTGGGCAACGCTGGCTGCGTCTATCAGCGCAAGCCGATCGACATACTGGTCACCATCCGTAACGATGGCAGCCGCGATATCGGCTTTCCGCTCGACTACCTGCGCAAGTCGGGCCCGATCGTCAAATTCATCGATACCGATACGGGCGCCGTCACCTACGCCCGCCGCGGCCTGGCCAATCCGGCGCTGAAAACGCAATTCACCACGATTGCGCCAGGCGCCTCGGTTTCCATGGAAATCGATGTGCACCCCACCGACATTGAAACGTTTCGTATCGACAAAGTCGATATCAGCGTAGAGGTGATCTTGAAGGGCGACATACGCATCGATGGCGAAACCGAACTGCAGGACTACCAGGGCGGCGCGAAGATCCGCATCTTTGAAAAAGATGAGTAAGACCATGCTGGCGCGGATGGTGCGGTAGAGCATACGCGTCGACCAGCAACTGCCGTCGCTACGGAAACGATCGCACCGTACGATCACTCGCTGGCCGGCCGCTACAGTTTTCCGGCCCCGCATAAAAAATCCCCTGAAAAATCAGGGGGATTAGCTGTTGCATTGACCCGGCATTACCTTACGGTGCTGCACGGGAGATTATTCCCACTCGATGGTCAACGAGCTAGCTAAGCGCTTGATTTTTCAGTGCTTTCCAAACCATTCAGTTGCCGATACCCTCAAAAATACCCTCACCTGCAAAATCCGCTACTGCCGGTTTGTCGCGACCGAGATGAAAGACACCAGTCCGCTTGCTAGCACCTGTCATCCGATTCTTCAGGGCGAGAACGCCTTCTTTTCAGCACAGCTGCAATCGAAGCGCTCCGATAAATTTAAGGATACGCCGATCTTCAGCGCCACGCTGTCACCCTGTCATTAACGCCATATCAAGCCCGCTATAGCGACGGAGACGAGACAATGGGACGCGCTTATCTGTCTACCGCTTTTACCCTGCCCCACACTACCGCCGCTTTTCACGTCTCGAGCAGGACAGTCAGTCGGGTCGTATCGGCATTTAGTGAAGCTCAACTTGCTGTAGATCGATACAGCAAATGTTGAGACCGTGTACGAAAGGCGGACTTGACCCTAGCCTTGCTAGCACATCTGATGTATGGAGTGATCCATACTGACAAGCCCTTTGATGCGCATTACTTAGCAAAAGGACTTGGCATTCAAGACGGTATCTGGCCCCGGTTCGTTTGGGGGTGATTGCGTGTGCTCAGTGACTGAAGTTTATGCGATCTGCTGGAACCGTTGGGACGATCGCGCTGGCAAGCCGGCGATTAACTCATCAAGCATGGCTTTGGCGCGGAACAAAGGCATGCTGCGACGAGGAATATGATCGCACGAAACTAAACAACGACATACTCCAGATCACTGCTCGATCTCAATTTTTCGAGGCGACAAATCGCTTCCCATTAATAACGTTACTTATATAAAAACCATTACACACCGGACATAGTTGAGCGACATATCGCAGCGAATGTATCTCGCAGTAACGTGGACAATCCGATGGACGATAAGAAGACTGGGTAATAATAAGAGTGTCTTTCTGCACAAAATCCGGAAGCTTCAACAGCAAACCGGGAATATCATCCCAGCCACACCTCACAAAAATCTGTATATAACCATCTATTTTTATAGATTCACGAACAATTTTGAATGCATCTATTATATATTGAGAGTTCATATTTGCAGTCCAGTCCGCTGCAATCTTTTGACTACCATCTTCTATTCTGCACCAAACATCGAAATCAATAGGATTATCCACAATTAAACTACTCATAATAAATTACCTCCTTGGCACAATTGTACCATTACTAATTCCATAATCAAGATTGCCATCCTCAACGGAAAATTTAAATGGTGGAGCCTTAACTCCATCACTTCTCTCCAACGGAATTATCGTTGATGTTCGTTGAGGGGATCCTGCCTTCTGCAGCAACTGCAGAACTCCTTGATCCCCTTTAAAAACTTCGCAGCCATTAACAATTTCATAATAACCACTTGCAAAAGCGGCACCATCAGGGTGAGTATGGCTAATCAACATCTTATCCCCTGATATTTCTCCGATACTGACCGTCGACTTAGTTCCTGAATACAATGTATAGAAACCTCCACTACCACCTTTTCCATCATTAGGGGATGGGGTCAGGTCCGGTATTCAGACACGACCTCAGCCATGCCATTGTCCAAACCTTTGCGCAATCTCGGTGCCAATGCGTACGGATCAGATAACGTCTACCGCATGACCCGCCCCCTACGCCTTGAATTTCCCGGCGCCCTCTACCACGTTACTTCGCGCGGCGACCGGCGTGGCACCATTTACCGGGACGATACCGATCGCCTTGCCTGGCAAGAGGTACTAGCCCTGGTCTGCGAGCGGTACCATTTTGTCGTGCACGGTTTCTGCCAGATGAGCAATCATTATCATCTGCTCGTTGAAACGGTAGAAGCGAATCTGTCGCAGGGCATGCGCCAGTTGAATGGCGTTTATACCCAGCATTTCAATCGGCGCCACAAGCTTGTCGGGCACGTATTGCAAGGCCGCTACAAAGCCATCTTGGTACAGCAAGAAAATTATCTGTTGGAATTGGCCCGCTACATCGTCTTGAACCCAGTCCGGGCGCACATGGTGGGATCACCCGACGACTGGTACTGGAGCAGCCATCACTACGTTTTGGACGAAGCGGTGTCTCCATGCTGGTTGACACGGGACTGGCTCTTGAGCCAATTTGGCGCCACGCGCGACGAGGCGGTCGCCAACTATTCTCGGTTTGTCGCGGCCGGTATGGGTGAAACTAGTCCGCTCGCCCACACCTGCCACCAAGTGCTACTGGGCGATGACGCCTTCGTTTCGGCACATCAGCAATCGCAGCGTTCCGATGCATTCAAAGATACGCCAAGGCAGCAGCGCCGCGCGGTCACACTGTCACTCGCGCAATATCAGGTCCGCTATAGCGACAGAGACGAGGCAATGGCACGCGCTTATCTGTCCACCGCTTTTACCATGTCCCATATCGCCGCCGCTTTTCACGTCTCGAGCAAGGCAGTCAGTCGAGCCGTATCGGCATTTAATAAGGAAGGCGCAACTTGCTGCAGATCGAGACGGCCAAGGTTGAGCTCATGTACGAATGGCGGACCTGACCCTGGCTCCCTGCGAGACAGTCAGTCGGGCCATATCGGCATTTAATAAAGGCGCAACTTGCCGCAAATATAGATCCTCCTCAAGGATTCTCTAGCGTCGCTCGAAGAATTCATCAAGAAGTTTTAAGTTGTGCTCGATTCCTTCTGTAGAGGCTTCCAACGTAAACCGTCGAGAATTTTCATAATCCCAAAATTCTCCAGGATTAAAATAATGAGGGCCTATTGCCAAAGAAGGAATCGCT
>NZ_JBWBYV010000005.1:0-75776 GCF_056174685.1 Janthinobacterium sp. BHSEK | reverse complement strand
AGTCATTTTCTGCCACATGCGGGGGCACAACGCGCTTGGTAAATGGCGCCGGGCTTTAGTCTCGACGATCCGATCGCCTTTACGACATCGCAGGCGCCACCCGCAAGCGATGACGTCGCCTCTGACTAGCCTTTCAGCAACTTCTGCGCCTGCCGTAAGCCATCGACGATCACCGCGTAGGCCTGGCGCCGGCTTTCTTCGTCCCGTGCGCGCAGCACATATGACGGGTGATACACGGTCACCACCCAGCGCCCTTCATGTTCGATGGGCGTGCCGATCAGCGGCGTCATGCTGGCCGCGCCATCCTGCAGCACGGCTTTCAATGCCGTGCTGCCCAGTGCCACGATCACCTGCGGTTGCACGCTTCGTAGTTCTTCCTCCAGCCAGCCGCGGCAGGCGAGGATCTCGCCTTGGGCCGGGGTTTTGTGCAGGCGGCGCTTGCCGCGCGGTTCCCACTTGAAATGCTTGACGGCATTGGTCAGATAGATGCTGTCGCGCGCCATGCCCGCTTCCTGCATGGCCTGATCCAGCAGCGCACCGGCCGGGCCGACGAACGGCAGTCCGGCCAGGTCTTCCTGGTCGCCCGGTTGTTCCCCGACGAGCATGATGCGGGCGGTGTGCGGGCCTGTGCCGGGCACGGCTTGCGTGGCGTGCTGCCACAATGGGCAGCGGCGGCACTGCTCCAGCGTCGTGGCGATCTCGCGCACCGGCTGGGCCCGTTCTGCGCTGATCGGGATCATGGCGGCACCCTGGCGCTGTCCCACGCTGGCGGTCTGGCCCGTGCGGCGCTCGCCGTTGGCGGCGCCGCTCAGCATGGCGGGCACGATGGCGCCTTCGGGCAGGTTTTTCCAGAAGCGCGAGGGGATATGGCTGTGCAGCAAGTCAGCATTCACGCGGGCCGGATTGAAGATGCTGCGGTAATACGTCAGCCACAGGGCTTCGCCCGCGTCGTCGATGTCGGCCGCGCCGCGCAGCAGGGCCGGTCCCGCGTGTAAGGTGGCGCCATCCCACAGCATGCTGGCGCCGGGCGTGGCGATCATCCAGCTGATGGAGCCCATGCGGCGCGCGAAGTGGCGCGCCACTTGCGGCAGCACCGCGTGCGTGGGTTCGAACCAGGCCACGAAGCGGGGGGCGCCGTCACTTTCCGGCCGCTCGCGGAAGCGCACGTAGGCATGCATGTCGTGCTCCTCGCGGTGCACGGCCTTGACCATGACGTGCAGGCGCGCGCCGTCCGCGTCGGCCGGGGACACCACGTCGTGCTGGCCCTGCTGCCAGCGCCACAGCACCTGATACAGGAAGGCCCAGCGGTCATGCACGTTGAAACAGGCGGCGCTCTCCAGCAGTTCCACCAGCTGGCGGGGCAGGCGCAGCGGTGGCGCGCCGGTATCCGTGGCCTCTGGCGTGGAAGAAAACAGGTCGCCCTCGCCGGGCTGCGATTGCCAGGCCACGTCGGCAGGCGGCACGCCGCGCGCGATCAGTTCGCGTGCCGCTGCGCGCCACTCGTCGAACGATTGCGCCAGCCGCACGAACGTACTCATGCTGCCTGCAGCTCCGGCCATAAGTTCAATTGCTGCGGTGCGTCCGCCATGGCGCGGCGCAGGTGTTCCGAGGCGGTCGTGTCGCGCGCGGGAAAGTAGTCGGCCGTGATGATGAACGGAGAAATCTTTTTCATGCTGCAGCGCAGGCGCGACAGGTCGGCATAGCGCACCTGGCGCAAACGGCGCAGGTCGACGATGCGCTGCGCGTTGCGCAGGCCGATGCCGGGCACGCGCGCGATCATGTGCTGCGCCGCGCGGTTCAAGTCCAGCGGAAAATGTTCGCGGTGCGCCAGCGCCCACGCCAGTTTCGGATCGATGTCGAGCGCCAGGTTGCCGCCGCTGGCGGGCAGCAGTTCGTTGGCCTGGAAACCATAGCTGCGCAGCAAGAAATCGGCCTGGTACAGCCGGTGTTCGCGCAGCATGGGCGGCGGCGCCAGCGGCACGCTTTTCGGACTGTCGGGGATCGGGCTGAAGGCCGAGTAGTACACGCGCTTGAGTTTATAGCTGCCGTACAGGGTTTCGGCCGTGGCGAGGATCTGCTGGTCGTCGCTGGCGTCGGCGCCGACGATCATTTGCGTGCTTTGCCCGGCCGGCGCGAAGCGGGGCGAGCGCGGTTCTTCCGCCTTTTCATCGAGCTTGCGGCGGATGGCGCCCATGGCCAGCTTGATCGTGTGCACGCTCTTTTCCGGTGCCAGCTTCTGCACGCTGTCCTGCGTCGGCAGTTCGATATTGACGCTGAGCCGGTCGGCATAGCGGCCCGCCTGCGCGATCAGGGCCGGGTCGGCGTCGGGGATGGTTTTCAGGTGGATGTAGCCGCGGAACTGGTGCACCTCGCGCAACTCGCGCGCCACCTGCACCAGTTGCTCCATCGTGTAGTCGGCCGAGCGGATGATGCCGGAACTGAGGAACAGGCCGTCGATGTAGTTGCGCAGGTAAAAGTCGCTGGTCAGTTTCACCACTTCGGCCACCGTAAAGCGCGCGCGCGGCACGTTCGAGGTACGGCGGTTGACGCAGTACTGGCAATCGTACAGGCAGTAATTCGTCAACAGTATCTTCAGCAGCGAGACGCAGCGCCCGTCCGGCGTGTAGCTGTGGCAAATGCCCATGCCCGAGGTGGCGCCAAAGCCGTCCTTGCCGATGGAATCGCGCTTCGGCGCGCCGCTGCTGGCGCAGGACGCATCGTACTTGGCCGCATCGGCCAGGATTTCCAGCTTGTCCGTCAATTCCATGGCTCACCTCGATATACTGTGTTTATATACAGTATATCAGGGAATCGGCCTGCTGCCGGCTTGATCTGTGCAATGGCAGAACGCTATATATCGGTGTATATTACGGGCCTGGTTCTCTTCTCATCAAGGATATGATCATGCGCCTCACCTCCCTCGCCCACCTGCTTGGCACCGCTCTTCTCGCCACCGCCGCTACCTCCGCCCTTGCCGGCGAAGTGGTGGTGTCGGCCGCGGCCAGCCTGACGAATGCGTTCAAGGATGCGGCGCAGAGCTATGAGGCGCAGTATCCAGGCAGCAAGGTGTCCTTGAACTTTGCCGCCTCGGGCGTGCTGCTGCAACAGATCGTCAAGGGCGCGCCCGTCGACGTGTTTGCCTCGGCCGACCAGGAAACCATGGATGCGGCGCAAAAGCAGGGCCTCGTCTTGCCGGCCGACCGCATGGATTTCGTCGGCAACAGCCTGGTGCTGATCGTGCCGCACGACAGCAAGCTGGGCATCAAGGCTTTGGCCGACCTGACGCACAAGGGCGTGACCCGCGTGGCCATCGCCAACCCGGCCAGCGTGCCCGTCGGCCGCTATTCGGAAGGCGCGCTGAAGAAGGCGAATCTGTGGGACGCCGTGCAGCCGAAAGCCATCGGCACGCAGAACGTGCGCCAGTCGCTCGATTACGTGGCGCGCGGCGAAGTCGATGCGGGCTTTGTCTACGCCACCGACGCGGCCATCATGAAGGATAAAGTGAACGTGGTGCTGGAGGTGCCGCTCGACGCGCCCGTGCTGTACCCGATCGCCACCATCAAGGGCAGCGGCAATGCCGCCGAAGCGAAGCGCTTCGTCAGCTACCTGCAAACGGCGCCGGCGCAAGCCATCCTGGCCAAATACGGTTTTAAAAAGCCCTGATTTTTAGGTAAGCGCCCGCATGGATATCGCCTGGACCGCGCTGGCCCTGTCGCTGAAAGTTGCGGCCTGGGCCACGGCGCTCAATTTGTTGCTCGGCATCGGTACGGGCTATCTGCTGGCGCGTACGCGTTTTCCCGGGCGCGAGCTGCTCGACGCCCTGTTGACCCTGCCGATGGTGATGCCGCCCACCGTGCTTGGCTATTACCTGCTGGTGCTGCTGGGGCGGCGCGGCACCCTGGGCATCTGGTTGCAGGACAACTTCGGCATCAACCTGATCTTTACATGGCAGGGCGCCGTGATCGCCTCCACCGTCGTCGCCTTTCCCCTCGTCTTCAAGCCCGCGCGCGCCGCCTTCGAAGCCGTCGACGGCCAGCTCGAGCAGGCGGCTCGCGTGCTGGGCATCTCGGAGCTGGCGATTTTCTTCCGCGTCACCTTGCCGCTGGCGTGGCGCGGCATCCTCGCCGGCGTGCTGCTGGGATTCGTGCGCGCGCTCGGCGAATTCGGCGCCACCCTGATGGTGGCCGGCAGCATCCCCGGCAAGACGCAGACCTTATCCGTCGCCGTGTACGAGGCCGTGCAGGCGGGCCAGGACGACGTGGCCAACACCCTCGTGCTGATCACCTCCGCCGTCTGCATCGTGGTGCTGCTGTCGGCTGGCCGCCTGGCGCCCGGGCGCATCGCTCATAAATGACCGCTATGCAACTCGACCTCGACATTCGCGCCACCTTGCGCTCTGGCAAACGCCGCTTCGACCTGCAGGTGCAATGCACCTCCGGCAGCCAGCGCATCGCCATGTATGGCCCCTCCGGCGCCGGCAAGAGCATGACCTTGAAAGCCATTGCCGGACTGTTTACACCGGACGCGGGCCATATCCGCCTGAACGGGCGCACCTTGTTCGATTCGGCCGCCGGCATCAACTTGCCGCCGCAGCAGCGCAATGTCGCCTACCTGTTCCAGGATTACGCGCTGTTTCCGCACCTGACGGTGCGCCAGAACGTGGGCTTCGGCCTGGCGCGCGGCTGGTTCAATCCCCGCGCGCGCGAGAAATTGCAGAAGGTCGAGCATTGGCTCGACGCGTTTCACTTGCAGGAACTGGCGCACCAGTTCCCCGACGAGTTGTCCGGAGGCCAGCGCCAACGGGTGGCGCTGGCGAGGGCGCTCGTGGCCGAACCGAATGCCCTGCTGCTCGACGAGCCGTTCGCCGCCCTCGATCCGGCCCTGCGTGTCAAAATGCGCCTGGAACTGAGCCAGTGGCAGCAGCGCCTGGACGTGCCCATGATCCTGATCACCCATGATCCGGAAGATGCGCGCATCCTGGGCGAGCATGTGCTGTACTTGCGCGACGGACAGATTGATAACAGGGAAGAACACATGGCATTGGGTGAACGCATTGGATAAATCAGCGGCAGCGGAAATCGGCCTGCAAGGCTCGGTATGGATGACGGTGGGCGGCGAGCACCTGGGCGGCGCCGGCAGGGTGGAATTGCTGGGCGCCATCGCCGAGTGCGGTTCCATCACGCAGGCGGCCAAGCTTGTGAAGATGAGCTACAAGGCGGCCTGGGACGCCATCGACGCGATGAACAATCTGGCGGGCGAGCCGCTGGTCGAGCGCCTGGCGGGCGGCAAGGGCGGCGGCGGCACGCGGCTCACGCAACGGGGACGCCAGCTGGTCGACAATTTCCGCATCATCGAGCGCGAGCATGCCCGCTACCTGCGCCAGCTGGGCAGCCAGGCCGAAGGCATCGCCGACGATCTTTTACTCATACGGAGAATGGCCATGAAAACCACGGCACGCAATCAATTCCTCGGCAAGGTGGCCGAACTGAAACAGGGTGCCGTCAACGACGAAGTCACCTTGGAATTGCCCGGTGGCCAGCACATCGTTGCCATCGTCACGCAGGGCAGCAGCGCAAGCCTGGGCCTGGTGCCGGGCGCGGAAGCGTTTGCGCTGATCAAGGCGTCGTCGATCATCCTCGTGGCCGACAGCGCAGGCGCGCGCTTCTCCGCGCGCAATCAATTGACCGGGGTGGTGACGCGCGTGCAGACGGGTGCCGTCAACACGGAAGTGGTGCTGGACTTGCCGCGCGGCGGCACCATCGCCGCCATCATCACCAATCAGAGCAGCACCGAGCTGGGCATCGAGATCGGCAGCAATGTGACGGCGATTTTCAAGGCGTCCAGCGTGATTCTGGGCGTGCCGGCGTAAATGGGGTAGGTCGGATTAGCGCGCAAGCGCGTAATCCGACAAGGTTCCGGGGTCAGACCCGGCGGGTCAGACCCCGGTTTTACGTTGCAGGCTTAATCCTTCAGCCTGGATAACCAATCCGCCGCCGCCGTCAGCGCCAATTCCAGTTCCTGCGCCGTCTGCGCCAGCAGTGCCGGCACTTCGTCGAGGCGGCCCGCGTCGATGGCTTCCTCGGTGGCGAAGGCGGCGCGGATCAGGCGTTTCGTGCCCAGGGTGCCGACGGAGCCGCGCACGCTGTGCAGGATGCGCGCCACGTCGCTGTGGCGGCCTGCCTGCAAGGCTGTTTCGGCGTCGCGCATGGGCGTCATGCCCTTGTTCAGCGCGTCTTCCACCATGCGCCGCAGCACGCCGCGCCCCTTCGCGTCGCGCCCCATCACGCGCATCAGCGGCGCCATGGAAAACACTTCCTCATCGGCGACGGGCGCCGGCCCGGCCGTCTGCACTGGCGGGCGCTTGGGCAGGTGGCGCAGGATGACTTCCATCATCTCTTCCACCACCACGGGCTTGGCGATGAAATCGCTGATGCCGGCCGTCATGCAGCGCTCGCGCTCGGACGCCAGCACGCCGGCCGTCATGGCGATCACGGGCAGGCTCAAGCGCAGTTCCGTGCGGATGATGTGGGTGGCGCTGAAACCGTCCATGACGGGCATCTGCATGTCCATCAGCACGATGTCGTAGCGCAGCGCTTCCGTGCGCAGCCGTTCCACGGCTTGCAAGCCGTCGCCCACCACGTCCAGGGTGGCGCCCATGTGTTCGAGGATGCCGCGCGCCACGGCCTGGTTCAGGTGGTTGTCCTCCACCAGCAGGAAATGCACGCCGGCCAGTTCCGTGCCCAGCGGCTGGTGCAGGATGCGCTGCTCGCCGCCGTCGTGCTTGGCAATCAGCGCCTGGTGCAGGGCATCGAACAGGCTCGAGCCCGTGATCGGCTTCATCAGCACGACATCGGCCTCGGCCGCGCTGGAGATTTCTTCCAGGTGGTTGCGGGCGAAGGCGTTGACCATCACCACGATGGGCTGGCGCTGGCCGGCCGCCGCCTGGCGGATGGCCTTGGCCGTGGCCAGGCCGTCCATCACGGGCATGTGCCAGTCGGCCAGCACCACGTCGTACGGTTGCTGCTGCGCCAGGCGTTCGCGGTACAGTTCGATGGCGGCAAAGCCGGAGTCCACTTCGTCGGCCAGCCAGCCCCATGCCTCGATCAGCTTGACGATCAGTTCGCGCGTGGTGCGGTTGTCGTCGGCCACCAGCAGGCGCAGCTGGCCCAGGGTGGGCGTGCGCCGCGTTTCGGCCGGCTGCGCCAGCATCTCGAACGGCACGCTGAACCAGAAGCGGCTGCCCTTGCCTTCGTTGCTGGCGACGGCGATGTCGCCGCCCATCATGTGGATCAGCTGCTTGCTGATGGCCAGGCCCAGGCCCGTGCCGCCGAAGCGCCGCGTGATGCTCTGGTCGCCCTGCGAAAAGGCGGCAAACAGCTGCTGTTGCTGCAGCTGCGTCATGCCGATGCCCGTGTCGCGCACTTCGAAGCGCAGCCAGGCGCGGCCGTTTTCTTTCTCGGCCAGGCTGACGGCCACCACCACTTCGCCGCTCTCGGTAAACTTGATGGCGTTGCCGGCCAGGTTGACGAGGATTTGCTGCAGCCGCTGGGCGTCGCCCACGAGGCGGCGCGGCACGTCGGGCTCGACGGCAATGGCCAGTTCCAGCTCCTTTTCACCCGCATTCATGGTCATGGTCGTGGCCAGCGTGTTCATGACTTCGTCGAGGTCGAATTCGACGGGCGACAATTCCATGCGGCGCGCCTCGATCTTCGAATAGTCGAGCACGTCGTTGAGGATGCCCAGCAGCGACTGGCCCGCCACGCGCACCATGGTCAGGTACTTGCGCTGTTCCGTATCGAGCTTGGTATTGCCCAGCAAATACACCATGCCCAGCACGGCATTGAGGGGCGTGCGGATTTCATGGCTCATGTTGGCCACGAAATCGCTCTTCGCACGGTTGGCCGCCTCGGCCCGGTCGCGCTCCTGTTCCAGCTCCGCCGCGCGCGATTCGAGTTCCTGCTGCAGGCGGTCGCGCTCGCTCATCAGGCCGTTGAAGGCTTCCGTCAGTTCGCCGATCTCGTCGCGCTGCTGCACGGGAACGGGAGTGAAACGGCTGCCGCTGGTGCGCAGCGCCTGCAGGGTGTCGCGCAGGCGCACCAGGGGCGAGAGCAGGCGCACGGTGACCCAGCCCAGCACGGCTGCGGCCAGCAGCGAGGCGAGGATGCTCCACAGCACCAGCCGGTACAGCACGCCGTCGAACGGTTCGAAGGCGTCGTCGAGGGGCAGCGAGGCGGCCAGCAGCCAGTTCACCGATTTCAGGCGCTTGAAGCTGTTGACGGCCGTGATGCCGCGGCTGTTGGTGCTGACCATGCTGCCTTCGCCATCGTCCTTCAGCAGCTGGGTGGTCGTCAGGTTGGCGTTCGGCAGGCGCGGCTGCAGCAAACGGCTGGTATCGGGGTGCAGCACGTAGCGCGGCACGGCGCCGCGCGTGAGGATGAAGTAATAGCCGCTCTTGCCGATCTTTTCCGAGCGCAAGCGCCCCAGCAGGTTGTCCTTGTACAGGCGCAGCACGCCGATCACCACGCCGGCCACCTGGCCGTCGGCGGCCAGCACGGGCGCCACCATCTGCACGATGGGCATGCCGCTCGATTTGCCCAGCATCGGCTCGGTGATCATGGGCTGGCGCGTGCGCAGCACGGTCTGGAAATACTCGCGCTCGGCGACGTTGATGCCGGCGCGCCCCGCCACTTCTGGCATGTCGGCCACGACGGCGCCGTGCGCGTCGAGCACCAGCACGTCGTCGAACAGCACCAGCATCGAGCGGCGCGAATAGTATTCGCGCAATTGGGCGGGCTGGGCGATCAGTTCCGGCGGCTGCTGCCGGGCCGTCAGGGTGACGATCTGCAGCAGCATCCCCAGCTTGTCGTCGAGCTCGGCGGCGGTGCGGCTGATCAGGGACGACTGCTGGCTCAGCAGTACCCGGGTGAAATCGTCGCGCATGTGCTGCACCTGGATCATGGTGACCAGCGCGATCATGGCGATCGAGGTCAGGCTGGTGGCCAGCGCGACTTTTGCTTTGATGCCGAGAGGCTTCATGATTTCCTTTTCAGTACCGGGCGGCACAGGCGGCAAATAATGCTGTCAGGAATTTTCCTATCAATACCCCAGCTTGGCAAGCGCCGCCACGCAAATTGCCCTCTCCGCATGGGCTTTTGACGATGTTGCCATATAATTAAAGGCGGGACGTCGTTTATTCGGTGAAATTGCGGTGAAATTGGCACACGGCAACCCTGTATGCAGTAAACTTGTTGTTGCATTTTCTAAAAGGTACCGACATGACTGAAGCGCTACTCACTCCAACCTTGCCCACAGTGACCGTGGAAGCGTTGCGTGCGCGATGCTCGACCTGCAGCATGCATCAATTGTGCCTGCCGATGGGCCTCGATGTGGGCGACATGGACAGGCTGGACCAGATCATCGGCCGCCGCCGCAAGATCGTGCGCGGCGCCTCGCTGTTCCGCATCGGCGACTCGTTCCAGAACCTGTACGCGATCCGCCTGGGCCACTTCAAGACCTACCAGATCAATCCGGGCGGCGAAGAGCAGGTGACGGGTTTCCAGATGGCTGGCGAACTGCTGGGCATGGACGCCATCAGCGCCGACCGCCACCACTGTAATGCGGTGGCCCTGGAAGACAGCGAAGTGTGTGAAATCCCGTTTTCCAGCCTGGAACAATTGCTGGGCAACATGCCGACCCTGCTGCGCCATTTCCACCGCATGATGAGCCAGGAAATCACGCGCGAGCAAAGCGTGATGCTGTTGCTGGGCAATATGCAGGCGACGCAGCGCTTTGCCGCCTTCATCGTCAACCTGGCGTCGCGCTATGAAGCGCGCGGCTATTCGAGCAGTAAATTCCAGTTGCGCATGTCGCGCGAGGAAATCGGCAACTACCTGGGCCTGACCATCGAAAGCGTCAGCCGTTTATTGTCGAAATTCAAGAAGGAAGGCTGGCTGCGCGTCTCCAACCGAGAGATCGAGATCCTGCAGCCGGCGAAATTGAAGGCCATTACGGCCGGCACGGACGTCTGCAAATAACAGCACCGTCAAAACCTACTGCGCGTCGCGCTTTGCGGCCTGCGATGCTCGCTGTGCTCTAGCACAGCTGCGCTTCTCAGCCACAAATCACTGCCGCTCGCTACGGTTTTTTCCCGGCGCTGTACGTTATAGCTCTTCATCCGCGTGCAGCGCGATGCTGCGTTGCAGCGGCCAGGTCCAGATACCGGACAGGCGCCACTCGCGCTTGTCGTTTTCCACCAGCACCTGCCAGCGGCTGCGTTCGAGCATCGGCAGCGCCACGGAAAAATTGCCGGCAGCATCGGGCTGCACCAGCAGCTTGATATCCTTTTCCGGCAGGGTCGCATGCGCCAGGTGCAGCAGCAAAGGCCTCTGGTACGCCTTGCCGAAGCTGTGCACGGAACCGCTCAGGCGCGCTGCGGCGACGTCATACGCCAGGGTCGTATCCATGGCCAGGTCGCTGGCGATCGTGTCGCGCTTCAAATCCTGGTTGATGGCCTTGCCCTGCTTGTAATAGTCGCCCACCACCAGCGCATCGGGTTGTGTAAACGCGATATAACCCATGAAGCTGCCGACGACCACGGACAGGCCGGGACCGATCATCAGCAGCCATGGCCAGCGGTGCTTGTACCACGGGGCAACGGGGGCTTGCAGTTTCAGACTGTCGGACATGCTATTTCTCCTGTGTAAATGGCCGGCCCCCATGCGGGGACCGGCCTTCCTGCATTAGCGCGGCACGATGAAGACCGCGCTTTCGCGCACGTGCAGCGACGGGTCGTCCAGCGAGTGCAATTCGATTGCAATCTTGTTCGAACCCTTCTCGCCGACGCCGTGCGGCACGCGCAGGCGGATCGGCCAGCCCAGCGTTTCCGTCGGCTGCAACGTCACTTCCTCGCGTGTCAGCAAGGTCAGGCCCGGCAAGCCGGATGCGCTGATTTTGAAATGCTGGCTTTGCTCGGAGGTGTTCATGATCTGCAGGCGGTAGACGTTTTCGATCATGCCGTCTTCCACTTCGCGTCCCATCGAACCGCGGTCGCGGATCACGTCCATTTTCAGGGGCGTGCGCAGGGCCAGCGAAGTACACACGGCGATGATGATCAGGGCCAGGATGGACGTGTAGATCAGCACGCGCGGGCGCATGGCGCGCTGGCGGATCTGCTTCGAATTGAAGTTGTTTTCCATCGCATGGTCGGTGCTGTAGCGTATCAGGCCACGCGGCCGTTCGACCTTGTCCATCACGGTATTGCAGGCATCGACGCAGGCGGCGCAGCCGATGCATTCATACTGCAGGCCGTTGCGGATATCGATGCCGGTCGGACACACCTGCACGCACAGGGTGCAGTCGATGCAGTCGCCCAGCTTGTCGTTGTTGCCAGCCTTCTTGCTCATGGCGCCGCGTGGTTCTCCGCGCTTGGCATCGTAGGTGATGATCAGCGTGTCCTGGTCGAACATGGCGCTCTGGAAGCGCGCGTAGGGGCACATGTATTTGCACACCTGCTCGCGCAGCCAGCCTGCGTTGCCGTAGGTTGCCAGGCTGTAGAACAAGACCCAGAACCATTCCCAGGGACCGAAATTGAGGGTGGTCACCTCGCGCGCCAGTTCCTTGATCGGCGTGAAGTAGCCGACAAAGGTAAAGCCCGTCCACAGGGCGATGGCGCCCCAGACCAGGTGCTTGGCCGTCTTCTTGAATGCCTTGCGCACGGAGGGACCCTGCCTGTCGAGGGCCATGCGCGCGCTGCGCGTGCCCTCGATGCGGCGTTCGACCCACAGGAAGATTTCCGTGTATACCGTTTGCGGGCAAGAAAAGCCGCACCATACCCGCCCGGCAATGGCCGTGACGAGGAACAACAAATACGCACAGATGATCAGCAGGGCCGCCAGATAGATGAAATCCTGGGGCCACAGCACGACGCCGAAAATGTAGAACTTGCGCGTGGTCAAATCGAACAGCAGGGCTTGCCTGCCATTCCAGGTCAACCACGGCAAGCCGTAGAACGCGAGCTGGGTAAGCCATACGCATACCCATCGCCAGGTAGCGTAGCGTCCTTTGGCCTCGCGAGGGTAGATTTGCTCGCGGGCCGCATACATCTTGATGACTTGAGGTTCCATTACATCATTTCACGGGCGTCTGGGGATTCGACAGGCTCCAGACATACGCCGACAGCACGTGTACCTTGGATTCGCCGAGGAAATCGCTGAAGGCCGGCATGGTGTTGCTGCGTCCCTTGCGCACGGTTTCCATGATGGTATCGGCGCTGCCGCCGTACAACCACACCTTGTCCGTCAGGTTAGGCGCACCGAGCATCTGGTTGCCCTTCGCATCGGCGCCGTGACAGGCCATGCAGGCGCCAAACTTGGCCTTGCCCAACACGGACTTGACGGGGTCCGAGGTGGAACCGGACAGGCTCAGCACGTAATGGGCCACGTTCTCGACATCCTTTTCGGAGCCCAGCGCGGCGCCCATCGGCGGCATTTGCCCATTGCGGCCGTGCAGGATGGTGGTCTTGATGATGTCGGGTTCGCCGCCATACAGCCAGTCCTTGTCCGTCAGGTTGGGGAAGCCCTTGTTGCCGCGCGCATCCGAACCGTGGCATTGCGCGCAGTAGGTCAGGAACAAACGCTGGCCGATGGCTTGCGCCTGCGGATCGGCCGCCACCGTCTTCAAGTCCTGGCTCAGGTACTTGTTGAACAGGGGACCGTAGTCGGCTTCCGCCTTCTTCAGCTCTTCCTCGTACTGGCCCGTCGATTTCCAGCCCAGGCTGCCGGCATAGTTGCCCAGGCCCGGATACAGGAACAGGTAGGCCAGCGCGAAGACGATGGTGATGTAGAACAGCCACATCCACCAGCGCGGCATCGGCGTATTGAGTTCCTTCAAGTCCTCGTCCCACACGTGGCCCGTGGTGCCGTCGGCGGGGGCGCCGGCGGCCACTTTCACTTTCGACTGCGAGTACAGCAGCACGCCGCAGCCGATGATGCCCAGCAGGGACAGCACGATGACATAGATATTCCAGAAGCCATTGGTAAAGTCAGCCATGGTTGCGCTCCTTCGCCAGGTTCATTTCGGCCTCGGCCGGATAGTCGAGCGCGTCGTCGGCGAACGGCAGGCGCGCCGCCGCGTCGAAGTCGCTATTGCTGCGGCTGAACGTCCACCACAGGATGCCCACGAACGTCGTAAAGGAAACCACCGTCATGACGCTGCTGGCGCTGTCAAACAGGTTTTCGATTGCCATGCTAATTCCTTGTTTTGATTAATGTACCGAGGCCTTGCAGATAGGCGACCAGGGCGTCTTCTTCCGTCTTGTCCTGCAGCTGCGCGGGGCCGGCGGCGATTTCCGCGTCGCTGTACGGCTGGCCCAGGCGTTGCAGGGCGCGCATCTTCGGCATGATGTCGTCAGGCACCAGCTTGGTCTTCGCCAGCCAGGGGTAGGCCGGCATGTTCGACTCGGGCACCACGTCGCGCGGGTTGTTCAAGTGCGTGCGGTGCCATTCGTCGCTGTAGCGGGCGCCCACGCGGGCCAGGTCGGGACCCGTGCGCTTGGAACCCCACTGGAACGGACGATCGTAGACGAACTCGCCGGCGACCGAATAGTGGCCGTAGCGTTCCGTTTCCGCGCGCAGCGGACGCACCATCTGCGAATGGCAGTTGTAGCAGCCTTCGCGCACGTAGATGTCGCGGCCCGCCAGGCGCAGCGGCGAATACGGCTTCAGGCCGGCGACGGGCTCCGTCGTGCTCTTCTGGAAGAACAAGGGAACGATCTCGACGGCGCCGCCGATGCTGATCACCACCGTGACCAGGGCGATCAGCAGCCAGGGGTTTCTCTCAATCCATGCATGTGAAAATTTCATTTGCTTTTGCTCCTATCAGGCGTGCGCCGCGTTCAGTTCCGGAATGCGGGCGACGGGGAGTTTGCTGCCGCGCAAGGTCATCCAGGTGTTGTAGCCCATGATGCACATACCCGACAGGTACAGCAGGCCACCGGCCACGCGCACCACGTAGTACGGATACGTCGCTTTCACGCTCTCGACAAAGGTGTAGGTCAGGGTGCCGTCCGGATTGACCGCGCGCCACATCAGGCCCTGCATCACGCCGGCGATCCACATTGCGGCGATGTACAGCACGATGCCGATGGTGGCTACCCAGAAGTGCACGTCGACCAGGCGCGTGCTGTGCATCTGCGTGCGGCCCGCCAGGCGCGGCAGCAGGTAGTAGATCGAACCCATGGTGATGAAGCCCACCCAGCCCAGGGCGCCCGCATGCACGTGGGCAACGGTCCAGTCGGTGTAGTGCGACAGCGAGTTGATGGTCTTGATCGACATCATCGGACCTTCGAAGGTGGCGATGCCGTAGAACGACAGCGAGACGATCATGAATTTCAGGATCGGGTCGGTGCGCAGCTTGTGCCAGGCGCCCGACAGGGTCATGATGCCGTTGATCATGCCGCCCCAGCTTGGTGCCAGCAGGACCAGCGAGAAGACCATGCCGATCGATTGCGTCCAGTCAGGCAAGGCCGTGTAGTGCAGGTGATGCGGGCCCGCCCACATGTAGGTGAAGATCAGCGCCCAGAAGTGGACGATCGACAAACGGTACGAGTACACGGGGCGCTCGGCCTGTTTCGGGATGAAGTAGTAGACCATGCCCAGGTAGCCGGCGGTCAGGATGAAGCCCACCGCGTTATGGCCGTACCACCACTGGATCATGGCGTCCTGCACGCCCGCATAGGCGGAATACGACTTGGTGAACGAGGCCGGCATGACGGCGCCATTGACCACGTGCAAGATCGTCACGGCCAGGATGTAGGCGCCGAAGAACCAGTTGGCCACGTAGATGTGCTTGACCTTGCGCTTGATCAGGGTGCCGAAGAAGACGATGGCGTAGGCGATCCAGACGACGGCGATGAGGATGGCGATAGGCCATTCCAGCTCGGCGTATTCCTTGCCGCGGGTCAGGCCCATGGGCAGGCTGACGACCGCGCACAGGATCACGGCTTGCCAGCCCCAGAAGGTGAAGGCGGCCAGCTTGTCGGAAAACAGGCGCACCTGGCAGGTGCGTTGCACCACGTAGTACGAGGTGGCGAACAGGCCGCAGATGCCGAAGGCGAAAATCACCGCATTCGTGTGCAGCGGACGCAGACGCCCGTATGTCAGCCATGGTATGTCGAGGTTCAGGGCAGGCCAGGCCAGCTGAGCGGCGATGATAACGCCAACCAGCATGCCGATGATGCCCCATACCACAGTAGCGACCGCGAATTGCTTCACGATCTTGTAGTTATAGTTCAGCGATTGATCCACAAAGACTCTCCCTGGAATTACTATTTATGATGGTGGCCAGAGAGTAAGTGTTTGACCGCGAAAAAACTTTGATGTGGATCAAAATTCCCCGGATGAAATAAGCGTAGCGAACTGGCATCGAAATAAAGTGATATTCCGGTCAAAAAAGCCGTACAAGATCCCTGCAAAAAGGGCATAGGGAGCAGACGCGCCGGCCATGGCGTGCGGGACGCCGGCCGGGCTGGTGGGGTCAGGGATGCGGTTCGCCGGGCGCCGGCTTGACCGTCGTATCGTCGTCCTGCAGCACGCGCAGGCCCGGTCCGACGAGGTCGTCGAACTGGCCGCTGTCCGAAGCCGTGAAATACACCCACAGGGCGATAAAGACGACCACGACGCTCAAGGGGATGAGGAGATACAGTGCTTCCATGTTCAGGCTTTCCGCAGGCGCAGGGCGTTGGCGATGACGACCGCCGAGCTGGCAGCCATGCCGACGCCGGACAGCCAGGGGTTCAAAAAGCCCAGCGCGGCGGCCGGGATGGCCGTCAGATTGTACAGCGTGGCCCAGCCCAGGTTTTCGCGGATGATGCGCATGCTGCGCGCCGCCGTCCTGGCCGTGTCGAGCACGGAAAGCAATTGGCTCGACAGCAGCACCGTGTCCGCATGCGCCTGCGCCAGCGCGGCGCCGGAACCCATGGCGAAGGACACGTCGGCGCCGCTCAGCACGGCGGCGTCGTTGATGCCGTCGCCCACCATCGCCACGACGGCGCCCGTCGCCTGCAATTGCTGCACGAAATCGAGCTTTTCATCGGGCAGGCATTCGCCGCACGCCGTGTTGATGCCCAGTTCCGTCGCCACGCTTTGCGTCAGCGCTTCCTGGTCGCCGCTCAGCAGCACGACCTGCTTGCCGCGCCGCTGGAAATACGCGACCACGTCGCGCGCCTCGGGGCGCAGCGCATCGCTGAGCAGGAAACGCGTCAGCCACCGGCCCTGCGTGCCCAGGTACAGCGGCGTCATGCCCTGCATGCCGACGGCCGTGTCGCCCAGCGGCGGCCCCGCGATGGCGGCGACAAAGGCCGCATTGCCCAGGCGGTAGCGCACGCCGTCGACGACGCCCTCCAGGCCCTGGCCCTGCACTTCCTGTAATTGTTCCGCATGCATGCGCGGCGTTTCTCCCGCTGCTGCCAGGATCGCCTGCGCCAGCGGATGGGCACTGCCCGCTTCCAGCACGGCGGCCACCTGCAGGCAGTCGTCTTCCGCCATGCCGCCCAGGCCCTCGATCTGCCGCAGCACGGGCCGGCCCAGGGTCAAGGTCCCCGTCTTGTCGAAGACGATGTGGGTGGCGCGGTGCAGGGTTTCCAGCACGTGCGGCTGGACGATCAGCACGCCGCGCCGCAGCAGGCTGTCGGTGGCGGCCGCCAGCGCCGTCGGCGTGGCGAGAGACAGCGCGCAGGGGCAGGACACGACCAGCACGGCGATGGCCACGGGCCACGCCTGCGACGGGTCGTGCCAGCTCCAGAAGGCGAACACGGCGACGGCAAACAGCAGCAGGCCCAGCACGAACCAGGCGGCGACCTTGTCGGCCCACTGCGCGATCTGCGGCTTGCCGCTGCCGGCCCGTTCGATCAGTTTCAACAGGTCCGACAGGGTGCTGTCGCGCGCCGGTTTCAGCACGCGCAGGATCAATGCCGCGCTGGCGTTGATGGCCCCGCCCGGCACCCGCTCGCCCGTCTTGCGGCGCTGCGCCGCGCTCTCGCCCGTCAGCAGCGATAAATCGAGCGCGCTCGTGCCTTCGATGATGACGCTGTCGGCGGCGATCGCCTCGCCCGGTTTCACCAGGATGATGTCGCCGACGGCCAGGCTGCCGGCCGGCACCAGGGTGGTGGCGCGGTTGTCGGGGAAGTCCGCCATCAGCGAGGCGGACGGGGGCAAGGCATGCTGCAGCCGTTCCAGCGCGGAAGCCGCCTTGCGGCGCGCCTGCAGCTCGAAATAGCGGCTGCACAGCAGCAGGAAGATGAACATCGTGGCCGAGTCGTAATACACCTCGCCGCGGCCCGTAAACGTCGCCACCACGCTGCCGAAGAAGGCCGCCAGGATGCCCAGCGCCACGGGCACGTCCATGCCCAGGGTGCGCGCGCGCAGGCTGGCCCAGGCGCCCTGGAAGAACGGCATGGCCGAATAGCAGATGGCGGGCAAGGTCAGGAGCAGGCTGGCCCAGCGCATCAGGCTGGCCATATTCTCGTCCAGCGTGCCGTCCTCGGCCGCCAGGTAGGACGGCGCCACGTACATCATCACCTGCATCATCGACAGGCCGGCCACGAACAGCTGGCGGCCCAGGGTCTTGCTGGCCTTTTGCAGGCGCTCGCCATGGCGCACGGCGTCATACGGATAGGCCGTGTAGCCGACTTGCCGCACGGCCTGCAGGATGTCGCCCGGCTCGCACTGCGCGCGGCTCCAGCGCACGTACAGGCGCTCGGTGGCGACGTTCAGGCTAGCCGCCTGCACGCCGGGCAGACGCGTCAGCTGGCGTTCGATCAGCCAGACGCAGGCGGCGCAGCGGATGCCTTCGACAGAGAGCGTTGCTTCGCAGCTGCTGGCGTCGCGCGCGAATTGCGCGTCGTCATTGCTGTACAAACGCAGTTCGGGCGGCACCATGGTGGCGTCAGCCGCGTTGACGGCGTATTCGTCGCGGTCGCGGTAGTAGGCGCTCTGGCCGATGTCGACGATGGTTTGCGCCACCGCTTCGCAGCCGGGGCAGCACATGGCGCGCGGCACGTCGTCGATGGTGACGAGCCAGCTGGAGCCGGCCGGGACGGGCAAGCCGCAATGGAAGCAGGCGGAGGGTTGTAAAACTGCATTCATAGGTTTGTTTTCATGCGTCTTTTCATGGATGGCCCGTGACGCACAGGGCGTCGAGCCAGCCCAGCGACACGCCATTCGCGGCGCGCAGCAGGCCCAGCAGACCAAAGCCCAGCACCAGCACGCCGCTGGCGATGCGCACGGGACGGCGCTGCATCTGTGCGCGCAGGCGCGTGCCCAGCAAGCCCATGCCCAGCAGGGTGGGCAGGGTGCCCAGGCCGAAGGCGGCCATGGCGGCCGCGCCGCTCAGGGCCGAGCCTTGCATCATGGCCGTCAGCAGCGCGCTGTAGACCATGCCGCATGGCACCCAGCCCCACAGGCCGCCCACGGCCAGCGCCTTTAGAGGGGTATCCATCGGCATCAGCGGTTTCAGCAGGGGGCGCACGCGGCGCCAGACGACATTTCCCGCCGCTTCCAGGCGGGCCAGGCCGCGCCAGGCATCCATCAGGTACAGGCCCAAAGCCACCAGCATCAGGTTGGCCAGCCAGTAGCCGGCCACTTGCAGGGACGCCATGTGCAGCATGCCCGCGCCCGCCAGGCTGCCGGCCAGGGCGCCGGCCAGCATGTAGCTGCCTATGCGCCCGCCGTTGTAGGCCAGCACGCGCAGCACATTGGCTTGCACGGTTGTCTGCAATGCCGGGCGCGCCACGGCGATGGCGATCACCGGGCGGGCCGGCGCCGCCGCTGCGCCGCCGCCACTGATCGACAGGGCGCCCACGATGCCGCCGCACATGCCGATGCAGTGCACGCTGCCGGCCAGGCCGACCAGGAACATGGGCACGAGGCTGAGGGCGTTCATCGGGCGGCGTTACACCGTTTTCGAGTAGCGCAGCGGCTGCACCGCATCCGGCGTGGCGTTGGCGCGCGCCAGGGTCAGGTAGCGGTCGAAGACCATGCAGATATTGCGGATCAGCAAGCGCCCTTTCGGCGTCACCGTCAGCCAGTCTTCCTCGATGACGAGCAAGCCGTCGCGCGCCAGTTCGCGCAGCTTTTCCAGCTCGGCGGCGAAGTAGCTGCGGAATTTCACGGGATGCGCCTGCTCGATGGTGGCGATCGACAATTCGAAATTGCACATCAGCATCTGGATGATGATGCGGCGCAATAAATCGTCCGTATCGAGCTTGATGCCGCGCGCGATCGGCAGCACGCCTTCGTCGAGCTTTTCATAGTAGGCGTCCAGCGTCTTTTCATTCTGGCTGTAGACGGCGCCGACGGAACTGATGGCCGACACGCCGCAGGCGATCAGGTCCGCTTCCGCGCGCGTCGAGTATCCCTGGAAATTGCGGTGCAAGCGGCCCTGGCGCTGCGCCACGGCAAGGTCGTCCGTCGGCTTGGCGAAATGGTCCATGCCGATGTAGACGTAGCCGGCGGCCGTCAGGCGCGCGATGCACAGGCCCAGCATGGCCAGCTTGGTGGCGCTGTCGGGCATGTCGGCGTCGAGGATGCGGCGCTGCGGCTTGAACAGGTGCGGCATGTGCGCGTAGTGGTACAGGGCGATGCGGTCGGGGCTGGCGTTGATCACCTTGCGCAGGGTTTCCGTCATCGTCTCCAGGCTTTGCTTGGGCAGGCCGTAGATCAGGTCGATGCTGATCGAGCGGAAACCGGCGTCGCGCGCCGCCTGCATGATGGCCACCGTTTCCGCTTCCGGCTGGATGCGGTTGACGGCTTTCTGCACGTCGGCGTCGAAATCCTGCACGCCGAGGCTGATGCGGTTGAAACCTTGCGCGCGCAGTGAAAATACGCGTTCGCGCGACACGGTGCGCGGGTCGATCTCGATCGAATATTCGCCGTCTTCATCGGAGGCGAACTCGAAATGCTGGCGCAGGTGCGCCATCAGTTCGTCCATCTGCTTTTCGCTCAGGTAGGTGGGCGTGCCGCCGCCGAAGTGCAATTGCTCGATCTGGTTCATGCCGGCAAACAGCTTGCCCTGCATGGCGATTTCCTGCTTCAGGTAGCTGAGGTAGGTGGCGGCCTTGCTGCGGTCTTTCGTGATGATCTTGTTGCAGGCGCAGTAGTAGCACAGGGTGTCGCAGAACGGCACGTGCACGTACAGCGACAGCGGACGGCGGCCGCCGCGCATGCGCAGCGCGGCCAGCGCTTCGAGGAAATTGCCGTAGCCGAAGTCGGCATTGAAACGGTCGGCCGTCGGGTACGACGTGTAGCGGGGGCCGGACTGGCTCATCTTGCCGATGATGACCGGGTCGAATTCGACGACGGCGTCCAGGTCGGCGGAAGCACTGCTGAGGAGTGTAGGCATGATGTGTTTGTATGTCTTGAAAGGTTTAGGCGGCCAGGCGTTTCATGGCGGGTTTGCCGGCGTTCGCGGCACCCGATTTGCCGCCGGGCATGGCGACGCGGCGCGGGGGCGGCATCTTGCCGAAATTGAACAGGCTCACGGCTTGCGACAGGCTGGCTGCTTCTTCCGCCAGGCGCGTGGCGGCCGCGGCGGCTTCTTCCACCAGGGCCGCGTTCTGCTGCGTCACCTGGTCCATGTGGGCGATGGCCTGGTTGACCTGGTCGACGCCGATGCTCTGTTCGCGCGAGGCGATGGAAATTTCCTGCATGATGGCCGTCACCTGCTTGACGGAGCTGACCACCTGCTCCATGGTGGCGCCGGCGCGGTTCACCTGCAGCATGCCGGCGCCCACCTTGCCGACGGAAATTTCGATCAGCTGCTTGATGTCCTTGGCCGCCACGGACGAGCGCTGCGCCAGGTTGCGCACTTCGCCCGCCACCACGGCAAAGCCCCTGCCCTGCTCGCCGGCGCGCGCCGCTTCCACGGCCGCGTTCAGGGCCAGGATGTTGGTCTGGAAGGCGATGCCTTCGATCAGGCCGATGATGTCGACGATCTTCTTCGACGAGGTATTGATGTCGTCCATGGTGGTGATGACTTCGGAAACGATCTCGCCGCCCTGCACGGCCACTTTCGAGGCGGCCACGGCCAGCTCATTCGCCTGCACCGAGTTGTCCGCGTTCTGTTTCACGGTCGACGAGAATTCCTCGATGCTTGAGGCCGTCTCTTCCAGGCTGGCCGCCTGCGATTCCGTGCGGCCCGACAGGTCCATATTGCCGACGGCGATCTGCTTGGTGGCCACGGCCATGGTTTCCACGTTGATGCGCACGTCGCGGATGGTGGCGATCAGGTTGCTGTTCATCTGTTGCAGCGCGCGCAGCAGCTGGCCCATTTCATCCGTGCTGTCCGTTTCAAAACTGCCCGACAGGTCGCCGGCGGCAATCGCCCGCGCGCCGTTCAGGGCCTTGCCCAGCGGCTTGAGCACGGACATGCGCAAGGTGTACCAGAGGAAAACGTTGATCAGGAAGCCGAACAGGGTGGCGCCGAAGATGGCGTAATTGGTGATCTTGCCGCCGCTGGCGAACAGGCTGATGACGCACACCAGCAACTGCAGGCAGTTGACGATGGAGGTGGCGGCCCAGATGCGCAGGTTGAGCGACATGTGCGTCAGGTTGTGCAGCAGGTGCGCCAGGCCCGGGCGCACGATCTGCCCGTGCTTGATGACGATGTTGCCGCCTTCCTTGTTGCGGATGGCCGCGTAGGCTTCCTCGGCCGCCTTGACCTGGTCCTTGTCGGCCTTCACGCGTACCGACATGTAGCCGATGGTCTTGCCCGCTTCGCGGATGGGCGTGACGTTGGCGCGCACCCAGTAGAAATCGCCGTTCTTGCAGCGGTTCTTGACCAGGCCCGTCCACGGCGTGCCGGCCTGGATCGAGGCCCACAGGTCGGCAAACGCTTCGGCCGGCATGTCCGGGTGGCGCACGATGTTTTGCGGTGAACCGAGCAGCTCTGCCTCGCTGAAGCCGCTGACCTGGCTGAAGTACGGATTCACGTACACGATATTGCCGTTCATATCCGTTTTCGACACGATGGCCTGGTCGTCCTGGACGAGGACTTCACGGTTAGTCACTGGCAAATTTTGTCGCATGGTCGCGGCTTCCTGATCGGTTAAATGAGCAATTGGTGAGTAAGACTTGCACGATTGCAAGAATGGAGATCAGTGTAAGGAGTCGCCTGCGCAAATTTATTGATGTAGATCAAAATCCTCCAGATTGGTCGTGCTTGTACGCATTTAGCGATAGCAATGCGGCATTGTTTTAAAGGTACTGGTTGCCGGCGGCGCTTAGAGCCTATCCCGGTAGGGAGCGTCTTCTGCTGGCAGCGCATCAGGAGCGCGGACAAGGCGTGAGGAGGACGCGTGGCGAGCCACGCGACGACGAGCAACGCAGTCCCCGCTTCTGACGGGCGCCAGCAGGGGATGTATTCATCTACCGGGATAGGCGCTTAATCCACGCCCGCCGTCAGGGGCCGCAGGCTGCCCACGGCGTAGCCTTGCGCGTAGTCGATGCCCAGTTCGCGGATGATGGCCAGGGTGGCGTCGTCTTCCACGTATTCGGCCACCGTTTGCAGGCCCATCACGTGGCCCACTTCATTGATGGCTTTGACCATGGCGCGGTTGATGGCATTGGTGGCGATGTCGCGCACGAAGACGCCGTCGATCTTCAGATAGTCGACGGGCAGGGCCTTCAGGTAGCCGAACGAGGAAAAGCCGCTGCCGAAGTCGTCGAGCGAGAAGCGGCAGCCCATGGCCTTGAGCTGGCGCATGAATATTTGCGCCTTGGGCAGGTTGGCGATGACGGCCGTTTCCGTGATCTCAAAGCAGATTTGCTCGGGCGCAATCGCGAATTGCACGAACTGCTCGGTGATGTAGTCGTGCAAGCCCGTGTCGGCCAGCGACATGCCCGACAGGTTGACGGAATACAGGGCCGGTGCGCGGCGCCGGCTTTCGGCCAGCGCCTCGAGCGGCGGCAGGCTGTCGCGCACGCTCTGGATATGCGCGCAGACGGCGCGGATGACCCAGCGGTCGATGGACAGCATCATGTCGTAGCGTTCGGCGGCCGGGATGAAGGCGCCGGGCAGGATCAGGTCGCCCTTGCTGTTGCGGATGCGGATCAGCACTTCGTCGTGGTGTTCCGGATTGTCGCGCAGGTGCACGATGGGCATGGCGTACAGGCGGAAATAATCGTGCGTGAACGCTTCGTTCAGGCGTGAAATCCACAGCATTTCGCCATGCCGCTGCGCCAGCATGACGTCGGACTCCTGATACACGTGCAGGCGGTTGCGGCCCTGCTCCTTGGCCAGGTAGCAGGCCTGGTCGGCGGCGCTCAGCAGCTCGCTCATGGATTTGCTGTCCTGGTTGATTTCCACGATGCCGATGCTCACGCCCAGCTCGAAGCTGCGTTCATCCCAGGCGAAGCGGAATTCGCGGATGGATTGGCGCAGCTGTTCGCCGATCTGGCGCGCATGCTCGAGCGGACAGTGGGGCAGCAGCACGCCCAGTTCGTCGCCGCCCAGGCGCGCCAGGATGTCGCTGTCGCGCATGCGGCCCTGCAGCATCTTCGCCAGCAGCTGCAGCAGCACGTCGCCGGCGCCGTGGCCGCAGGTGTCGTTGATGACCTTGAACTGGTCCAGGTCCAGGTACAGCAGCGCATGCGTGTGGCCGTCCTGCTTGGCCGTGTGCAGGGCGCCGGCCACCAGATGCTCGAATTCGCGCCGGTTGATCAGGCCCGTCAGGGCGTCGTGCGTGGCTTGCCACGACAGCTGCTGGCTCAGCTTGCGTTCGTGGCTGACGTCGCGAAACACGACGACGGCGCCGAGGATCTCGCCGTCGCGCGACCAGATCGGCGCGGCCGACTCCTCGATGGCGATGCGCCGGCCTTCGCGCGTGACCAGTTGCGAGCGGGGGGAAATGCCGATGGCCTGGCGCTGTTGCAGGCAGCGCATGGCCACGTGCTCGAGCGCTTCGCCCGTGCGTTCGTCGGCCAGCGGCATGGTCTGGCCGATGTCCATGCCCCGCGCCATGTCGTTGCTCCAGCCCGTCAACTGCTCGGCTACCCGGTTCAGGTAGCGCGTCTTGCCCTGCGGATCGGTGGTGATGACGCCGTCGCCGATGGAGCTGAGCGTCACTTCGGCCAGTTCCTTGCGCTCGGCGATCATCAGCTCGCGCGCCATGTGCTCGGTGATATCCCAAATGATGCCCAGGGTGCGTTCGGGATGCCCGGCGTCATCCATGAAGACGTGCGCCTTGGCCGCCAGCCAGTGTTCGCTGTCGTCGGGCCAGATGACGCGGTATTGCAGGGCATAGCCGGCGCGCCGGCGCACGCCGTCCTGCAGCACGCTCAGCACCTTGTCGCGGTCGCTGGCGTGCACGCAGTCGAGAAAGACGCGGAACGGCTGCGTCAGCGGGCGCTCCTCCAGGCCCAGCAAGGTGGCGCCCTTGGCCGACCAGCTGACCGTGCCGTCGATGACCTGGCCATCGACGATGCGCGAATCCCAGATGGCCATGTGCGCCGCCTCCAGCGCCATCTGTAAACGTTTCTGCTGGTCGCCCATCATCCCCTCCCGACATGGATACTGGGATAGACGCGGCGCCGGCGTTTAAGTTCCCGGCAGCTCGGCCGGCGCGGTGGCCGCGGCGCGCGCCACGTCGCGCACATTCTTTTGCACGGCCACGGCTGCAAACAGGCTCAGCAGGAATGCCATGGCATAGAACCCCTTCTCGCTATTTTGCAGATTAGCGTTCCACAGGCCCACAGTCAATAACAGCAAGGCCAGCAGCACGGAAATCCAGCACAGGCCAAAGTAAATCCCCGTCACGCCGATGCCTTCGCTGCGGTCGCGCACGGATTTTTGCAGCGAGATGGCGGCGAACAGGCCGTACATGAGGATCGTAAAATAATAGCCCTTCTCGTTGAGGGCCATGCTGGCGTTCCACAGGCCGGACAGGTAAGTGACGATGCCGATCAGCAATGCCGCCCAGGACGCGCCGATGAAGGCGCTGCTGGGGCGTGGGGCGGGGGAAGCATGCATAGGGTCTCCATGGGCAGCGGGCGCCGCCGGCATGGCCGGGGCGGCAGGCACGGATGCGCCTGCCGCCCCATCAGACCAGAAAGTTTATTTGCTGGGCTTGATCATGCGCAACAAAGCCGACACGGCGGTGACGCCGGCCAGCACCAGGCCGCCGGCGATCAGGCCGGCCACCGCGTTGATCAGGCTGGGCGTGACGGCCGCCAGCACGGGGCCGATGCCGGCCACGCCGCCGACGGCCTCTTCCGCATGGTGCAGCATGGCGCTGGCCCACGGCCAGCCGTGCGTCAGGATGCCGCCACCCACCATGAACATGGCCAGCGTGCCCACCACGGACAGGAATTTCATCAGTTTCGGCGCCGCCGACACGAGCATGCGGCCAAAGCCGCGCACGCCATCCATCAGCGCGCCCGCACCCTTGCGCGCGGACAAATAAAAGCCCGCGTCATCGAGCTTGACGATGCCGGCCACCAGGCCATACACGCCCACCGTCATGAGGAGGGCGATGCCGACGACGACGGCCACCTGCTCGGCGAAGGTGGCCGCGGCCACCGTGCCCAGCGCGATGACGATGATCTCCGCCGACAAAATGAAATCGGTGCGGATGGCGCCCTTGATCTTGTCTTTTTCCAGCGCGACGAGGTCGACCTGCGGGTCGCGCAGGGCCTGCGCCAGCTCGGCCTTGTGGCTGTCGTCCGGGTGCAGGTATTTGTGCGCGATCTTTTCGAAACCCTCGAAGCACAGGTAGGCGCCGCCCACCATCAAGAGGGGCGTGATGGCCCACGGCGCAAACGCGCTGATGGCCAGCGCGGCGGGCACGAGGATGGCCTTGTTCTTCAGCGAGCCGACGGCGACGGCCCAGACGACGGGTAGTTCGCGCTCGGCGCGCACGCCGGCCACTTGCTGCGCGTTCAGGGCCAGGTCGTCGCCGAGCACGCCGGCCGTCTTCTTGGCGGCCACTTTGGTCATCAGGGAAACGTCATCGAGGATGCTGGCGATGTCGTCGAGCAGGGCCAACAGGCTGGAGCCGGCCATCTCAGCGCGCTCCCACGGTGGCGACAGGAAATTGTGGAGCGAGGAAAGTGTTGTTTTTCATGGTGTTGTTCTTGGTTGTACGGCAAGGGATGGCGTCGGTAAGGCGTGACTGCGATCTTACCCCAGGGCGGGCCGGCAAGGCCGCACTGACCGGGTTAAAATTGCCTCTTGCCACCATTTTTTTGGGAAACCGCATGCACTTCGCCACCTGGATCGCCTTTGTCTTCGCCGCCACCATCATTGCCGTCTCGCCGGGATCGGGCGCCGTGCTGTCGATGTCGCACGGCCTGTCGTACGGGGTCAGAAAGGCCAGCGCGACGATTCTGGGCCTGCAGCTGGGGCTGCTGGTGGTGCTGGGCATCGCCGGCGCCGGCGTGGGTTCGCTGCTGCTGGCCTCCGAAGTGGCGTTCAATATCGTCAAGACGGTGGGCGCCTTTTACCTGATCTACCTGGGCCTGTCGCAATGGCGCGCCAAGGTGGCCGTCACGGGCGACCTGCATGCGGACGCCGTGGTGCCTTCTATGGGCCGGCGCGTGCTGACGGGCTTTCTGACCAATGTGACGAATCCGAAAGGCATCATTTTCATGGTGGCGGTGTTGCCGCAATTTATCAGCCCGGCAGCGCCGCTGCTGCCGCAGCTGCTGATCCTGGCCGTCACCATGTGCACGATCGACCAGATCGTCATGCACAGCTACGCCTTTTTAGCCTCGTCGATGCAGCGCTTTTTCCGCGACGCGCGCGCCGTGAAAAAGCAGAACCGCTTCTTTGGCGGCTTGCTGATGGCCGTCGGCGCGGCCCTGTTCTTCGTCAAGCGCGGCAGCCAGGCGGCATCCTGAGCCAGGGCAATATGCAAATCAAGATGCAAACATTTGTAAGCCCGCTTGCGATGCCGGCACGATGCGGATGTAATCGGTAATATGTCTTCCTTGTAAGTCCTGCCTGGAGCGCTGCCATGCGTCCTACCCTGTCTTTCCCCCTCCTGAACGCCGTGTGCGCCGTGCTGCTGTCGTCGGCGTGCGCCTTCGCCCTGGCGCAGGACCCGCCCGCCCGCGTGGGCCGCATTTCCACCGTCGAAGGGCAGGTGCTGGTGCGCGCCGGCGATGGCGACGCGCAAAACGCCCTCTTGAACTGGCCCGTCACGACGGATAACCGCTTGACTACCCTGCGCGGCGCGCTGGCGGAATTTCGCGTGGGCGCCGCCGCCGTGCGCCTCGATGGCGATTCCGAGCTGGAAGTGAGCGAACTCGATGACGACAGTTTCAAGCTGCACCTCGGCCATGGCACGGTCAGCGTGCGCGTGCGCAATCCCGATGCGCTGCGCGGCTTCGAGCTGACCACGGCCCAGGCCCGCGTGAGCCTGACCCAGCCGGGCTGGGTGCGCATCGAGGCGGGACGCCAGCCCGGCACCAGCGTCGTCAGCGTGCTCGACGGCGCGGCCGACGTGGATGGCGCGACGGGCAGCGTCACCTTGCGTGCCGGCAAGCGCGCCGAGCTGACGGATGAGGAATTGCGCACGGGCGCCGTGCAGCGCGTGGCGTTTGACAACTGGCCCGAAGCCTTGCCCGCCGCCGCGCCGGCCTTGCGCTATGTCACGGACGATACCACCGGCTACGAAGAGCTGGACCGCTACGGCGCCTGGCAGGACGATGCGGAGTACGGCCCCCTGTGGCTGCCCAGCGCGGTGCCGGCCGGCTGGGCACCGTACAGCGACGGGCGCTGGACGTGGATCGCGCCGTGGGGCTGGACCTGGGTCGACAATGCGCCGTGGGGCTACGCGCCCTCGCACTACGGCCGCTGGGTGCTGCTGGGCCACCGCTGGGGCTGGGCGCCGGGCCGCGAGCGCGTGCGCGCGCCTTGGGCGCCGGCCGTGGTGGGCTGGGTCGGCGGCAACCACTGGCAGCAGCACGGCCAGCGGCCGGGGCCCGGTGTCGGCTGGTTCCCCCTGTCGCCGCACGACCGCTATGTGCCCGGCTACCGCGCCAGCGCGGACTATGAGCGCCGCATCAACCGCGTCGCCGAGGGCCGCCGCCCGATCATGGGTGAGCGCGAACGCCGTGCCGGCATGAGCATGCTGCCGGGCGAGCGTTTTGGCGGCGCGCGCACGGTCGACGTGCCGCGCCGCAACCGCACCACCATGCCGCCGCCCGTCATGCAAAGCTTGCCGCTGAGCACGGCGCCTGCGCCGGCCGGGAACTGGCAACGCCCCGTTGAGGCGCCGCGCGGCGACCGGGAGTCCCGGCGCGATTGGGTCAACCGCCCTGGCCGCCTGCAGACGGACGATGGCCAGACGCACCTGGCGCCCCGTCCCATGCAGCCCAACCGGCCGCCCGTGCCGGCGCAGCCGCAACAGCCGCCCGTGCCGCAACAGCCCGTGATGCCCGCGATGCCGGCCTTGCCCCCGGTGCAAGACCATGTGGCCCGTCCCGGCTGGCGTGGCGAGGAGCGGCCCCGCGCCGATTGGCCCCGCGCCGAACGTGGCCCCCGCCGCGAAGTGCTGCAGACGGCGCCGCCGCCATCCTTGCCCGCCCCGCCACCCGTGGCCGCCCCGCGCCCTGCGCCGCCGATGCCGGCCCCTGCCGCGCGTCCGGCCCAGGAGGCGCGCAGCGCCGAGCGCGCCAATCCGCCCCGTGAACGCAACAATGAGCGCAACAACGAGCGCGGCGGTCCCGGCCGCAATGGCCGGATGCAGGAAGTGGAGCGCTGAGAGCGGCGGCGCTCCCGTCTGTCGCGCCGTATCGACGTTCAAGCCGCAAAATGCGCAGTTCGTCACATGCCGGAGGCAAAGCCGCCGTATTTTGCTTACAGTACGACCACTGCTTATCCTCCAAGTGACAGCACGACTTTTCCGGCTATTTTGTCTAAACGAAATAGTTTTCCGCCAGCTTACCCAGCTGGCTTTTTTTTTGCGCCAGGCCGGCGTCATGGCGGCGGGCGCATCCGCCCCCAAAGTTGGCTACAATACGTCTTTATGCAGCCGCCGCGCGATAAGCGCTGCCTGTTCTGACCGGCACTGATTGGATTTCCCATGCAAACGACCCCACCGACCGAAGTGACGATTCCTCCCAGCGAATCGCTGATCGAATATCCGAGCGACTTTCCCATCAAGATCATGGGCCCGACGCATGTCGATTTCGCGCCGACCATGCTCGAGCTGGTCATCAGCCACGATCCCACCTTCCACGCGGGCCGCATGGAAGAGCGTCCATCGGGCAAGGGCAATTACACGGGCCTGACCGTCACCGTGCGCGCCATCAGCCGCGAACAGCTCGACGCCCTGTACATGGCGCTGTCGGGCCACCCGATGGTGAAGATCGTCATGTAAGGCTGGCTGCCGCCACGCTGGCCCGGCTCTTCGTGAGCAGCCAGACGGCGGCAAAGGCGCCACTGGCCGCCGCCGTCACCCACAGCAGCGGTTTTTCGCTGCCGTCCGTGATGGCGGCGATGACGGCGCCGCAGGCGGCCGTGATCGCCATCTGCACGAAGAAGAACAGGCCCGAGGCGCTGCCCGCCTGGGCGCCATACGGCTGCAGCACGGCCAGCTGGCAGGCGGGAATCGCCATGCCCACCGACACCATCACCAGCAGCATGGGCGCCACCAGCGACGCCACGTGCTGCGGCGCCAACGTACCCGCCAGCAACAGGCTGGCCGCCCCCGCCACATTCAGCAGCACCGCCACGCCCAGCATGTGATCGGCGCCCAGGCGCGGTCCCAGCGCGCGGAACAGGCTCGACCCCGCGATATAGCCGCTTACCGTCAGCCCGAACACCAGCGCATACGCGCCAGGCGACAGGTGCATGCCCCTTTGCAGCAGCACGGACGATTCCGCGATGAAGGGGAAATACGTGCAATACACACAACCGATGGCCAGCGCATAGCGCAGGAAATATCTGTCGCCCAGCAGGCGGCGGTACAGGGCCAGGGTATTGCCTTGCAGCACGACGTCGGCCGGTTTGGTTTCCGGCACGTATGCGGCGATCAGCCACAGCGACAGCGCACCCAGCAGGCACAGCACGCCAAACACGGCGCGCCAGCCGAACGCCGCGTCGAGCACGCTGCCGGCCAGCGGCGCCAGGATCGGCGACAGGCCCATCACCATCGAGATTTGCCCCAGCATGCGCGCCTGCGTGGCGGGATCGAAGCGGTCGCGCACCATGACCCGGCCGATGATGGTGCCGCTGCAGCCGCCGAACGCCTGCAGCACGCGCGCGGCGATCAGCACGTGCACGTCGGAAGTCACGGTGCAGACGATGCTGGCGAGCACAAAAATGCCCGTGCCGGCCAGCAGCACGGGCCGGCGTCCGTAGCGGTCGGCCAGCGGCCCGCAAGCGAGCATCGAGGCGGCCGAGCCGGCCATGAACAGGCTCAGGGTCAGTTGCAACTGGGCATCGCTGGCATGCAGGGCATCGGCCATGGCCGGCAGCGAAGGGAGATAGATGTCGATGCTGATGCGCGACAGGCAGACCAGCAGCAGCACGATGCCGCCCCAGGCCCATACAGCGATGTGTTTCTGCATTGTTTTATACGATCCTTGCAAACGTGCGCCCCGCTGGCGCACCGGAACGGTGAGAATAGGATGGTTGTGGTGTAATGCGAAGTGCCACTCATCAGAAAACGCATTGGACCACTTGGACGATTATCATGCCGCGAGGAAAATCACCACACGCCCTGGACTTGCCTCGCCCCACCAGCTGGCTCGACAAGGCAGGCGTCAACAAGCAGGATGGCGCGTATGAAGCGCTGCGCTCGGCCATCCTGACGAAGATGCTGCCGGCGGGCAGCCGGCTGCCATCGAGCCGCACCCTGGCGGAACGGTGGGAGTTGTCGCGCGGCACCATCGAAACCGTGTTCGACCGCCTGCACGCGGAAGCGTACGTGACGCGCGTGCCCGGTTCCGGCACGCGCGTGTGCGCCGTGGTGCCGGAGCGCTTCCTGATGGCGGGTTTCGGCGATGCCGCTCCGGCCGCGCCGGCCAGCGTGCCCGCGCCCGCCCCGGACACGGGCGTGCGCGACGGCTTGCCCTTCGTGGCGCGGCGCGCCGACGCCAGCCTGTTTCCCATGGCCGCCTGGTCCAAATGCGCCACGCGGGCGCTGGCCGCCGCCACGCCGGAGCAGCTGTGCAGCGCCGATCCGGCCGGCTTGCCCCAGCTGCGCCAGCAGATTGCCGATTTCCTCGCCAAGTACCGCGGCATCCGCTGCGATCCGCACGACATTGTCGTCACCACCGGCATCCGCCACGCGATCGACTTGCTGGCGCGCGGCATCGTGCGCGCTGGCGACAAGGTGTGCCTGGAAGAACCGGGGTACCCGGCCGCGCGCGCCCTGTTCGCCCTGGCCGGCGCCGTGCCGGTGGATATTGCCGTCGATGCCGAGGGCATCGATTGCGCCGCGCTGGCCGCGCAGACGGACGCCTGCCTCGCCTACGTGACGCCGGCGCACCAGTCGCCGCTGGGCGTGACCATGTCCGTCACGCGCCGCCTGGCCTTGCTGGAATGGGCGAACGACAGCGGCGCCTGGGTGGTGGAGGACGATTACGACAGCGAATTCAATTACCACAGCGCGCCGCTGGCGGCCCTGAAGGCGCTGGACCAGTACCAGCGCGTGATTTATTGCGGCAGTTTCAACAAGACCCTGTTTGCCGGCCTGCGCGTGGGCTTCATGGTGCTGCCGCCCGCCCTGCGCCCGCAGCTGCTGCGCATCGTGCAGTTGACGGGCCGGTCCGTGGGCGTGACGGAACAGCTGGCGCTGGCCGCCTGGATGGAGGAAGGCGCCTTCGTGCGCCATCTGCGGCAGGCGCGGCTGGCCTACAAGGAGCGGCGCGACCTGCTGCTGGCCTGCCTCGAGCAGCTTGCCCCCGGGCGCTACACGATTTCCGGCCAGCAGGCGGGTTTTCATTGCGTGCTGTGGCTGCCGCCCGATGGCGACGAACGGGCATTTTGCGCGCGCGCGGCGCAGGAGGGCCTGGCGCTGCAGCCGCTCGGCGATTTTTGCCACAGCGCCAGGCTGGCGCCGGCCGTGCTGCTCGGTTACACGGCCCTGAGCCTGGCCCAGGTGCGCTACGCTGCACAAAAATTGGGCAGCTTGCTGCTGTCTCCGGCGCCCGCGGCTGAATGAAACGGCGGCCTGGCTTATAATCACGGCTTCGCCGCAGCGTCCGCAGGGCGCCGGCAGCTGATTACAGAATCTGTCATGACCACCACCCGCACCGAAACGGCGCTGATCCGCGAGCTGGGCCGCGTCGATTACGAGCCGACCTTTGCCGCCATGCGCGCCTTTACCGACGCGCGCACGACCGACACGCGCGACGAACTGTGGATCGTCGAACATCCGCCCGTATTTACTTTGGGCCTGGCGGCCGACCGCGGCCATCTGCTGGCCGGCGCCGAGAATGTGCCCGTGGTGCAGACGGACCGGGGCGGCGAAGTGACGTTCCACGGCCCCGGCCAGGTGGTGATTTACCTGCTGATGGACTTGCGCCGCAACAAGCCGGGCGGCAAGCTGTATGCGCGCCAGTTCGTGCATAAAATCGAGCAAGCCATCATCAACGTGCTGGCGGCGTATAATCTCGCTGGCGAGCGCATCGATGGCGCGCCCGGCATCTATATCGCCGGCGGGCCAGACAAGGGTGCGAAGATCGCCGCGCTGGGATTGAAAGTGCGCGGCAATGGCTGCACCTACCATGGCGTATCGCTCAACGTGGCGATGGACCTGGCGCCGTTTTCCTGGATTAACCCTTGCGGCTATTCCGGCCTGAAGACGGTGGACATGCGCAGCATGGGCGTCGCGGCGCCGCTGGCCGAGGTGCAGCGGGCCCTGGCCCATGAATTGACCGTATTACTCGATGTAAGCGAAGTAAACAGCGCCGCAGGCGCGCCTCAGGCAGCGGATGCCTGAGCAAACAAACCAACATGCCCGTCAAGGGCTTGCAGCCATGACTTCTGAGACCATTTCCAGCACCGCCCCCGCCGCTCCCGCCTACAACCCGAGTGAAAAGCAAAAAGGCGCCAGCAAGACTTCGCGCATCCCGATCAAGATCGTCCCGATCGAGCAGATCGAGCGCCTGAAAAAGCCGGACTGGATCCGCGTCAAGGCCGCTTCGGCTTCGACCCGTTTCTATGAAATCAAGGATATCCTGCGCGAAAACAAGCTTGTGACCGTGTGCGAGGAAGCCAGCTGCCCGAACATCGGCGAGTGCTTCGGCAAGGGCACGGCCACCTTCATGATCATGGGCGACAAGTGTACGCGCCGCTGCCCGTTCTGCGACGTGGGCCACGGCCGTCCGGACCCGCTGGACAAGGAAGAGCCGGCCAACCTGTCGAAAACCATCGCCAAGCTGCGCCTGAACTACGTCGTCATCACCTCCGTCGACCGCGATGACTTGCGCGACGGCGGCGCCGGCCATTTCGTCGAGTGCATCCAGCAAACGCGCGCCCTGTCGCCGAACACCCGCATCGAAGTGCTGGTACCCGACTTCCGTGGCCGCCTGGAAAAAGCGTTGAATCTGTTCAAGGATGGCTTGCCTGACGTCATGAACCACAACCTGGAAACGGCGCCGCGCCTGTACAAGGAAGCCCGTCCCGGCTCCGACTACATGCACTCGCTGAAACTGCTGAAGGATTTCAAGGCCATGTACCCGGACGTGAAGACCAAGTCCGGCATCATGGTGGGCCTGGGCGAGACGGACGAGGAAATCCTGCAAGTCATGCGCGACATGCGCGAGCACGACATCGACATGCTGACCATCGGGCAATACCTGGCGCCATCGAACAGCCACCTGCCCGTGCGCCGCTACGTGCACCCGGACGTGTTTAAAATGTTCGAGGAAGAAGCCTATAAAATGGGCTTCACCCACGCCGCCGTGGGCGCCATGGTGCGCAGCTCGTACCACGCGGATGAACAGGCGCACAGCGCCGGCGTGGAATCGGCGCTGAATTTCTAAGCACCTTGCGCCAGATCAAAGCCGCCCGCGATAGCGCTGGCGGCTTTTTTTTGCCTGATTGAAGTGATGTACAACATCCTGTACAATTATTGGCATGTACTTTCCATGGAGCGGTGGCACGGCATGAATATCCTGACTTTCAGCGAGGCGCGCGCGGGCCTGAAAAGCGTGATGGACGACGTCTGCAACGACCACACGCCCACGGTGATCACGCGCGTGAATGGCGAACACGTGGTGATGCTGTCCTTGTCGGACTACAACAGCATCGAGGAAACCCTGTATTTGCTGGGCACGGCCAAGAATGCCAGCCGGCTGATGGCGTCCGTGGCGCAGATCAAGGCGGGCAAGGCGCAGCCACGGGCATTGACGCGGCATGAAAAACCGGAAGACTGAAAACAAGCAGCAGGCGCGCGCCGCCGTGCTGGCCTGGACCGATCATGCCTGGGAAGATTATCTGTTCTGGCAAGAGCGCGACCTGAAAATCCTGCAAAAAATCAATGACTTGCTCGATGCTTGCCTGGCCGATCCGTTCAAGGGCACGGGCAAGCCGGAACCGCTGAAAGGCGACCTGACGGGCTTTTGGTCGCGCCGCATCGACCGCCAGCACCGGCTCGTGTATCTGCCCGACGCGGGCTGCATCTACGTGGCGGCCTGCCGTTATCACTATGATGACAAATAGGCATTGCCCAGCCGTACCGTAACGCGGTAACGGACGTGACGCGGCTATACTGATCAATGATGTTTTAAAAACATGATTGACGGGGGAGCCATGGACGTACGCATCGACGCATCGTGGAAGGCGCGGCTGGAGGGGGAGTTTGCCCAGCCCTACTGGGAGCGCCTGGCCGCCTTCGTGAAGGAAGAGTACGCGGCGGGGCCGTGTTTTCCTCCCGGTAAATACATTTTTCGCGCCTTCGACCTGACGCCGTTCGAGCAAGTCAAAGTCGTGATCCTGGGGCAAGACCCGTATCACACGCCGGGCGCCGCCATGGGGCTGTGTTTTTCGATTCCCGAAGGCACGCCGCCGCAGCCTAGCCTGCAGAATATCTTCAAGGAATTACAGAGCGACGTGGGCGTGGTGCGCACGCGCACGGATTTGTCTGATTGGGCGCAGCAAGGCGTGTTCTTGCTCAACAGCGTGCTGACGGTGCGCGCCGGGGCGGCCGGTTCGCACGCGGCCAAGGGGTGGGAAAAGCTGACGGACAGCGCCATCGGCCACCTGTCCGCCGAGCGCGAGCACCTCGTGTTCATCCTGTGGGGCGGCTATGCGCAAGCCAAGCGCAGCCTGATCGACCCCGGCAAGCACCTGGTGCTGACGGCGCCCCACCCTTCGCCCTTGTCGGCCAGCAAAGGTTTCTTTGGCAGCAAGCCGTTCAGTCTGACGAATGCGTATCTGCAGGCACATGGACAGAAAGCCATCGCCTGGGGATAAGTCATGACACAGTACGGCAACCGACAGCGGCAGGCGTTGCTCCCTGCCGCTGTCTTCGCGCGACTTACAACACCTGGACAGAACCGTAGCGAGCGGATGTGCGGCGTGGCCGAGAAGCGCAGCTGTGCTTTAGCACAGTGAGCATCGGAGGCTGCGCCCCACGCCGCGCAGTAGGTACTGTCAGGTGTTAAAAACTGGTGGACAGGCCGGCGTAGATGCTGCGGCGCGCGCCATACTGCGGCGCTCCCACGCCCACGCCGGAACCGTCGCGCAGCAAATACGACTTGTCGAACAGGTTGATCAGGGCCAGGCGTCCTTCCACCTTGCCCACAGGCGTGTTCTTCCACGTGTGCGTGAGCGCCGTGTTGACGGTGAAGTAACTCGGCAAATGGCCGGAATTCGGTGCGCCGCCGTCCGGCGTCATGCGCAGGCCGCTGCCGTAGAGGAAGTCAGCGCTCACTTGCGAATCGCCGAAGTGATAATGGCCACCTCCCGACAGCGTGTATTTCTGGTCATGATCGAGGTAGACATAGTGAGAGCTGATGTAGTTCAACTCATCGGCGCCAAACAGGGCTTGCCCCGAATTGATGTTGCGGCCCTGCGCCTTTTGCGTGCTGGCGTTGAGGAACAGGCCCCAGTTTTTCTCGCTGTAGATGGCGGACAATTCCAGGCCCTTGGCGTAGCCGTCCGCATAGTTGAACGGGGTCAGGATCAAAGCCTGGCCGAACTGGCCTTCGTCGAGCAGGTTGTTGATCTTTTTATAGTACACATCGGCCGTCACGGTCAGTTTTGAATTGACCTGGTGGCTGATGCCCACGTCATAGTAATGCGTGCGCTCGGCCTTGACGTTGTCCGACTGGCCGATTTCCGGCGCATTCGTCGTGTTCGCGTACAGGTCGATGCTGCCCTGCGCCGCCAGTTCCTGCGGCGGCGGCGTGAAGTAGCGCGAATAGCCTGCGTGCAGGGCCGTGCCCGGCGCGATCTGGTAGGCCAGGTTGACGCGCGGGCTCCATTGCTGCTCGTTCGTGTAGGCCGAGACCTTGTCGAAGCGGGCGCCGTAGTTCAGGGTCAAAGGCTTGCTGATATGCCATTCATCCTGCAGGTAGACACTGGCCAGGGTGCCCGTCTTGCCGCTGTTGTCCAGAATGCTGACCGGCGTGGTGGAGGTTTGCACGCCGTCCAGCGCGGGGAAGACGGCCACCGTGTTGTCGCTGGTCGTCTTCTGGCGCGTGTAGGCCAGTCCCGCGCGCACGGTGTGGTCCTGGTGCCATTTGTAGCTGATGTCGAACTGGGCGCCGGAAGCGCTGTTCGCGCGGCGCGAATCGGAGGCCACGCCGTTGTAGATCAGGTCGCCGATGGCGTCGGGCGTGAAGTGCAGTTCCGAATACTGGTGGAAGGCCGACACCTGGTAATTCACGTCGCCCAAGCTTTTTTGCAGCGACAGCACGAGAAAACGGTTCACTTCGCGCTGGTTTTCATTCAGCTGCGATGAAGGAATGCTGGCCGTGCCCGCCTGCGCGTCGCTATGGCCGGCCAAGCTGAATGCCGGTGCCTGGTCCGGGTTGTTCGGGATCTGGAAGCGGCCGTTGTACGTGCCGAACATGGCGCCCAGACGCGTGTTGTCATCGAGGAAATACGACAGGCTGCCGAACGATTTGTTCTGGCGCGTCTTGTCGTGCAGGGCGCTGCGCGTGGCTTGCGGGTTTTCCACGCCCAGTGCATTGCCGAGATAGCTGCCGGACAGGTAGTAATTGAACTTGCCCATGCTGCCGAAAAATTCGGCACTCGGCTCCACATGGTCGTGGCTGCCGACCATGATACCGATGCGCCCGCCCGGCGTCAGTCCGCCCTCCTTCGTTTCAATATCGACGATGCCGGCCGTGCGCAGGCCGAACTGGGCCGGCAAGGCGCCCGTCATGAAATCCGTCTTGTCGATCAATCGCGTGTCGATCGACTGGCCGAAGCCGCTGATGCTTTCGGGCAGTTGCACGCCGTTGATGCGGTATTGCACGTTGGCATGGTCGTCGCGCACGTGCAGGGCGCCGGAACCCTTCGAATCCTGCGACACGCCCGGCAGGCGCAGCAGCACTTCATTGAACGGCGTGTTGTCGCCCTGGCCCAGCATGTCGACCATATGGCTGTCGATGCTGTAGATGGTGGTGCCGACCTTCGGCGACAGCGCGATGCGCGCGCTTTTCAAGTGGGCGGAGGTGACTTCGACCTTTTGCATTTCCGGCGGGGCGGCATCGGTGCTGGCTTCGGCAGGCTCGGCGGCATGGGCGGAAACGGTAAACAGGCTGGCAAGGGCGAGCGACAGCGCGCTCAGGCGTGGTGTGTGTTGCATGGTAAACCTCAAAGATAGTCAACGCCAGGCGGCCCGGCGCGCATCAAAGTGCGGCAAAGGGCAGCCTGAAAAGGATAAAAAACAGCGTGGAAACTACAGTGAGGCGGCAGGCGGGCCGCGCACGGGCGGCAGGACGAGGACGGCGATGGGCGCCAGGGTAGCGGGCGCGAGGGCTAGCAGGCGGTACGGCAGTAACTGGGCGGGCGGCTCGGCGATGGCCGGCGGCACGGCGATGTCGGCCACCTTGTCGATGGCGGTGGCGCACAGCGCGCATTCTTCCGCGTCGAGCGTCGTCTTGTGCAGGTGCGAGGCGGCCGTCGACAGCAGGAACACGAGGGCCAGCGCACTGAACAGCGCCACGCACAGCTGCCACGGCGTGCGCGCGAGGGCGGACGCCGGGTAAGGCTTGCGGGTGGGCTGGCGGGAAGACATGGGCGCATAGTAGCAAGAAAATCGCCCCGCTGTCAGCGCTTGTTGCGTCATTTGCGCTGGAGCGGGCTTACACGGTGGCGCGCAGGTCGCGCGGCGACAGGCCGTAATGCTGGCGGAAACGGGCCGCGAAGCGCGATGGCGAGGCATAGCCGCAGGCGGCGGCGATGTCGCCGATGGGTAAGATGCCAGATTGCAATTCCTGCAAGGCCAGTCCCAGCCGCACGTCTTCCAGGATGGCGCGGAAATGGCGCTGTTCCAGGGCCAGCTGGCGGCGCAGGGTGGAGGCACCCAGGTGCAGGTGGCTGGCAACCTTGGCCACGCTCCAGTCGGCGCCCGGGTCCAGCAGCAGCACTTGCTGTACGCGCGCGGCCAGCGGATCGCGGCGGTCCAGCAGCAGCGGGCCGCAATGGCCGCCCAAGGCCAGGGCCAGCAGCAAGCCTTCCGCCTGGTGCGCCAGCAGCGCAGGCGGTGTGCTGCTCGCCAGGCTGGCCATCAGCTGGTCCCAGGCCAGCGCCGCGTGCAGGTCGAGCGGCACGCACAGGCTGGCCGTGGCCGCCTGGCGCAGCTGGGCGTCGACGAGGCCGCCATGGCGCGCGCGGAAACGGGCGATCAGGGCCGGCGAAAAACTCAGCACTTCCGCCCGGTAGCCTTGCGCGCCGGGCAGGTTGGCCACGCCCAGTTCTTGTCCCGCCGGCATCAGCACCACGTCGTGCGTGCCGGCGCGCGCCTGGCGGGCGCCCCATTCCAGCAATTTCGTTCCTTGCCGCACGCGGCACAGGGCGCTCTGGAAGACGGGTACGCGGCGCAGGGTTTGCGCGCGGCGCGCCTCGATGGTGCCGTGGGCGATGCGCAGCTCGCTCAGGGCCACCGCCCCCACGTCATCTGCCATACAGTCCCGTCAGCTGTGCCTTGCCCAGCGCGTTGGCGTTGAGCATGTAGCCCAGCATGGCGCCGCTGGCGTGCCGGTCCAGCGGCAGTTTGTCCGTTTTCAGGGCCCAGACCGTGAGCTGGTAGCGGTGGGCCTTGTCGCCCGGTGGCGGGCAGGCGCCGCCGTAGGCGCTGTCGCCGTAATCGTTGCGCCCTTGTACGGCGCCGGCCGGCAAGGTGGCGGTTGTCGTTCCCGCAGGCAAGGACGTGGTGCTGGTTGGCACATTGAACACGCTCCAGTGCCACCAGCCGCTGCCCGTGGGCGCGTCCGGGTCGTACAGGGTGATGGCGTAGCTTTTGGTGCCGGCCGGCGCGTTGCTCCACGACAATTGCGGCGACAGGTTGCCGCCCGTGCAGCCGAAGCCCTGGAATACTTGCGCGCTCGCCAGGCGCTGGCCGGGGGCGATGTCGGTGCTGGTCACCGTGAAATCGGCGGCGTGCGCGCCCAGTTGAAGAGCGAGGCCCAAGGTGGCGGCGAGGAAGCGGGAGGCGGTCATAATTTTCCTTTCGATAAGTATAGGGGAAAGTGTATGTCGCGCAACATAACCGCGCGATGCCGATGCGCTCGCTGATGGTGCCGAAACGCTCGTTTTATCCTATTTCCGACGTTTGCATGAGCGTGTTGTGCGGTTTGCCGCTTTCTGACCGCGCATGATTTTCACTGTCGGGCTTTCATGCTATCGTTCCGCAGCCTAAATTTCCCAAAGTTTCCATGTCCCGACGCCCGATCAAGTGGTTGCTCAGCAAACTGCACCTGTACGTGGGGCTATGGTTCGGCGCCCTGTTCGTCCTGCTGGGCTTGACCGGTTCCGCCATCGCCTGGATGCCGGAACTCGACGCATATCTGAATCCCAATTTGTTGCAGGCGAGCACGCCCGCGCCTGGCCAGGTGTTCCAGGTGACGCCGCGCACGCTGCAGGCGGTGGTGGATGGGCTCACGGCCGACCCCGCCTACGGCAAGCCGAGCCAGCTCAATCCGCCCGCCGATGCGCGCGACGTGTATGTGGCCTCGTACCGTCAGCCAGGCAAGCCATCCCTCTTCAGCCAGGCCATCGTGCGCCAGGTGATGGTCGACCCGTACACCCTGCAAGTCAAAGGCGAGCGCGACTGGGGGCGCTTCGGCCTCACGCGCCCATTGCTGATGTCGGGCATGTTTCATTTGCACCGCTATGTATTGTCCGGCGACGCGGGCAAGACCATCACGGGTATCTCCGGCGTGGCCCTGCTGCTGATGGCCATGAGCGGCATCTACCTGTGGTGGCCGCGCCTGCAGTGGACGGCAATCCGGCGCGCCCTGACGGTGTCGCATGGCGGCTCCTGGCCCCGTTTTAATTACACCTTGCACAAGGCGGCGGGCTTCTTTGCCGCGCCCGTGCTGGCCGTGCTGGCCTTTTCCGGCATCTATTTCAATTTGCCGCAATTGATCGTGCCCCTGGTGGAACTCGTGTCGACGGTGCCGGACACGGCAAAGTTGAAGAATGTGGCCCGGGATGGCGCCCTGCTCGATGCCGGCCAGGCCATGGCCGCCGCGCAGCAGCTGTATCCGCAGGCGCGCGTGTCGCGCATCGTGCTGCCGGCCAAGAAGGATCAGCCATACGACGTGCGCGTGCGCCAGCCCGGCGAAATCGCCCACGGCGACGGCGCCACGCGCATCACCCTGGACGCGCGCAGCGGCTTGCCCCTGCGCATACGCGATCCCTTGCGGGCGCCGGCCGGCGATGTCTTCCTGGGCTGGCAATTCCCCCTGCATTCGGGCCAGGCCTTTGGCGTGGCCGGGCGCGCCTTCATTACCGTCTTCGGCCTGATGCCCTTGCTGTTCCTGCTGACGGGGACGCTGGTGTGGTGGAAGCGGCGGCGCGGCAAAAAATAGCTGTGCTCAAACCATTGCCGGGAAAGTTGCTATCATCATAGTATTTTCCGGCAGATCCGCTGTCCGGACCCACCCGCACAAGGACCAGCATGAGCAATCCCGAGATCACCGTAGCAATGTTGAATGAACGCGGCACGGACCGCCTGCCTGGCCACCTGGGCATCGTCATCACGGCCGTGGGCGACGGCCAGCTGACGGCGGAATTGCCCGTCTTGCCGCACCTGCTGGCGCCGAACGGCTACCTGCACGCGGGCAGCGTGGTGACGCTGGCCGACACGGCGTCCGGCTACGGCTGCATCGTCAACCTGCCCGAAGGCGCGACGAATTTCACCACCATCGAGCTGAAATCGAACCACCTGGGCACGGCCCGCGAAGGCACGCTCACCTGCACGGCCAAGGTCGAGCACAAGGGCCGCAACACGCAAGTGTGGGATGCCGTGGTGAAAAGCAAGGAAACGGGCAAGACCATCGCCCTCTTCCGCTGCACGCAGATGATTCTGTATCCAAAGTAAGGTAAGCAACCCAAATCAACTGCTGGGGTCAGACCCGACGGGTCTGACCCCCGGATTTTGCGTTAGGGTTAAATTTTTACCCAGTTACCTTTATACAAAACGGGTCCCGTCGGTCCGTTCGGATCCGGCGAACCGCCTTTCGGTTCCAGGGTAACGGCCAGCAAGGCCACGTCGTTGCCGAGGGCGCGCTGCGACAGGGCCAGTTTTATATTGCCCTTGTCGGCCAGCAAGCCGAGCGAACGGGGGTTGCCGCTCTTCGGCACGGCCCACAGTTCCAGGTCGCGGTCGGCAGGCACGGGCGCGTTGCCCACCATGCGCACCTCGAGCGCGCCGTGGCGGCTGTCGGCCGTCAGCAGCAGGGCCGTTTGCGCCTTCTCGTCCGTCAGGCTGGCGACATAGCTGATCTGCGGCGCCTCCATCACGCGCGTGGCCAAGACGATCACCAGCAGCGCGGCGATGGCGCTCGACGCCATGCCCAGGCCACGCCAGAACGACAGCGCATCGCCGAACCAGGACCAGCCGCCCTGCGGCGCCAGGTGCAGGCGCTGCTCGATCTGCTGCCACACGCGCTTGGGCGGCGCCACGGGGGTGGCGAATTCGGCCATCGGTTCCAGGCGCTGGCGCCATTCGGCCGTGATATTGCGCAAGTCGGCGTCGTTGTGCAGCCAGCCTTCGAAACGCCGCCGCGCGCCCCCTTTCAGGGTGCCCAGCACGTATTCGGACGCCAGTTTCTGGCGCAGCGCGTCATTGCCGCGGATATTCATGATGCCTCCCGTTTCGCCAGGCACGTGCGCAGCCGTTCCAGGCTGCGGCGTATCCACGTCTTCACGGTACCGATCGGCAGCGACATCTGCTGCGCCACTTCGCTGTGCGACAGGTCGTGATAGAAGGCCAGGGCGACCACCTGCCGGTGCAGCCCTTCCAGGGCCGACATGCAAAACGCCAGCGCCTTGGCGTCACCGCTCAGCTGCAGTGATTCGATCGGCGTGGCCTGGGGGTCCCGGAGTGCATTCATGACTTCGCTATCAAACTGTTCGGCATCGATTTCCACGGTATCGTCGCTGCGCCGCAACACATCGAACGCCTTGTTGCGCACGATGGTGGCCATCCAGGTCATCGGCGCGGCCAGATGGCTCTGGTAAGCGGCGGCGTTGTTCCAGATGGCGACGAACCCCTCTTGCAAGGCTTCTTCAGCGAGCTCTTGCTTATGCAATATACGCAGCGCGAAGCCAAACAGTTTCGATGAGGTGGAAGTATATAGCTGGCGGAACGCCGCGGCGTCCTTGTTCCCGGTGGCAAGCAGCCAGGCTTTGAGTTGCTGCGGGTCAAGCGATTGAGCGGCTGGGGACACGGCTGGCCTTCACAAGGTGAATGGGATCACGCCTGGGAAGGTTATAACAGATTGACAACGCTTGGCAACAAGGTTTTGCGCCGTGTTTGCGCGGTGCCTTAACCGGCGATGGCCGATTCGAGCAATTTGTGCAGTTCGGCAAATTCCGGCTTGCCCACGTAGCGCTTGAGGATCTTGCCCTGTTTGTCCAGGACGAAGGTGGTGGGCGTGAGGGCCACGTCGCCGTAGGCCTTGGCCGCCTCGCCCGTCACGTCGAGCGCCACCTTGAACGGCAGCTGGCGTGTTTCGGCGAAGTTCAGTACGTAGTTGGCCGGATCGTATTTCATGGCCACGGCCACGAATTCCAGCCCCTGCCCCTTGTACTTGTTGTAGGTGTCGACCATGTCCGGCATTTCCGCCACGCAAGTGGTGCACGAGGTGGCCCAGAAATTGACCATCACCACCTTGCCGCGCAGGCTGGCCGAAGTGATCTTCTCGCCATGGATGCCGTGGAAGGTCACGTCCGGCGCACTTTGCTTGTCGTTCAGCGACAGATAGCCGGCCGCCGCCACGCCCGCCACGAAGACGGCGATCAGGGCGGGCTTGATCCAGGACTTGCTGGCGGAGGGCGAAGTTGACATGGCAAAGTTTCACTAATGTAGAGCAACGATGCGGCCATTATAGACGCATCGTCACTCAGGCGCCGTAGGTCAAACGGCGGAGGCGCTTACTGCTGGACCGTGTCGCTGACGGTGTTCGTCGTGCGTTGCTGCGGCGGGTCGGGCTGCAATTGCTTCAGTTCCGCTTCCGAAATGTAGTCGAACAGCTTGACCACTTTCTGCACGCCGCCCACGCCGCGCGCCACGTCGGCCGCGACCGTGCCTTCGCGCTGGGTCACGCGTCCCATCAGAAAGACGGTGGCGTTTTCCGTGACGACCTTGAACGAGGCGGCCGAGATGGTTTTCATGTCGACCAGGCTGGCCTTGACCTTGGTGGTGATCAGCGCATCGTTCGAGCGCGAGGTATAGCTGGCCGGGCCGGCGATGATCAATTCATTGGCCACCGATTCCACGCCTTCGATGTTGCGCACTTCGCGCTCGACGGCATTTTTCATCGCCTCGTCGCGCACTTCGCCCGTCAGCAGGACGCGGCGGTTGAAGCTGGTGACGTTCACGTGGCCCACGTCGCCGACGATGGAGGGGATGCGCGACTCGCCTTTCAGGGCGATCGACTTGTCTTCGGTCTGGGCGCCCAGGGTGCGGCGGTCCGCCGCGGCAACGCCGCCCATCACCGCGCCGCCGACCATCAGTTCGATGCAGCCGGTGAGCGAAGTGAGCATGGCGCCGCACAGCAGTGCGGTGGCCAGCGGGCGTTGTACGCGTTTCCAGCCTGGGCCAGTACCGAATTTAGTCATTCACGTCTCCTCCGAATAGCGCGACGTCGATGCCGTCGCAGATGCAATGTATGGTGGTCAGATGGACTTCCTGGATGCGCGCCGTGCGCTCGGCCGGCACGCAGATATGCACGTCGGCGTCCGTCAGCATCTTGCCGATGGCGCCGCCGTCCTTGCCCGTCAGCGCCACGACGCGCATTTCGCGCTCGAGCGCCGCTTCCACGGCCGCCATCACGTTGGCCGAATTGCCCGACGTGGAGATGGCCAGCAGGATGTCGCCGGCCTGGCCGAAGGCCTGCACCTGCTTCGAGAAGATCTCGCGGTAGCTGTAGTCGTTCGCCACGGCCGTCAGGATCGACGTATCCGTCGTCAGCGCCAGGGCCGGCAGCGGAAAGCGCTCGCGTTCGAAGCGCCCGACCAGCTCGGCCGCGAAATGCTGGCAGTCGGCGGCGGAACCGCCGTTGCCGCAAGCCAGGATTTTGTTGCCGTTGGACAATGCATAAAACATCAGGTCGATCGCCTGCGCAATGGGTTGCGCCAGCACGGTAGCGGCCTGGATCTTGAGTTCGGCACTTTCGTGGAAGTGCGAGAGGATGCGTTGATTATTCATAGTCTGCCGATTATAGTGCAGGCGCGCGGCATGGCGGACAAGCACTGTTAAAAATGCTTACATATCGAGGATGTTCTTCAGCCAGCTGATGCGCCCGCCGTCGATGGCCAGCGCGTCGAAGCGGCATGGCGGCACGGTTTTTTGTCCCAGCAGCCAGGTTTGCGCGGCCACCGCCATGCGCCGCTGCTTGGCCGGCGTGATGCTGGCCAGGGCGCCGCCGAAGGCCGCGCTGCTGCGCAGCCGCACTTCGACGAAAACGATGGCGGCGCCATCGCGCATGATCAGGTCCAGCTCGCCGCCCTTGCACAGATAATTGCGTTGCAGCAGCACCAAGCCCTGCAGCAGCAGATACGCGAGCGCATCGTCTTCCCCCTGCCGTCCCCGTTCCCTTTTGTTCCAGAAGGGCGGCATGGCGGTACCCTTATTGTACCGGCGGCATGGTGACAGGTGCCGGCGGGGCCGGTGGCCAGGTGCCCAGCACGCCCTGCTGGTAGGTGGCGGCCTGTTCCGTGCGTTCGAACACGCTTTGATCATTCTCAAAGCGCACGGCCAGGCGGCCCGTCACGCCGTCGAGCGTGAATGGCGCGTTCGGCCGCAGCGCCACTTCGCGCGCCACGCGGAAGGCATCGATGCCCAGAGCGTACAGGCGTTCCATGTCGGCCGTCAAACGGGCGTCAGCCGGTTGCGGCGGCTGCGGATACACCATCACTTGCGGATGGTCGCGCCGCACTTGCCATGGCAGGTCCAGCAGGCGCGCGCCGTCGAGTTCGGGGCCGCTGGCGCCGCGCCCGGCGCCGGGGTTCAGTGATGAGGTGCCATACAGGGGCAGGTCGCTGCCGATGGCCACGCGCATCTGGCGCGCCTGGTCGGCGTCCAGCGCGGCAAACAGCAGGCCAGGCGGCGTGGCGGCCAGGCGCGCGCGCAGTTGCACCAGTTCCGCATCGCTCAGGTAGCCATTCGTGGCCGTCAAGTCCATCACATCGACCTTGCCGCCCTGGCGCAGCCATTCCTGCTTGAAGGCGGCGCTGATGCGGCGCTGCGAGGGCGAACCGGCCGACAGGATCAGGGCGCTGGCGCCCGGCTGTTCGCTGGCGGCCCAGGCGGCGACCTGGCGCGCTTCCGCCTCGATCGACAGGCCCATCACCAGCAGCTTGGCCGGCAGGCGCGCCTCGCCGCGGTTGTCCGGGTGGTTCAGGGCGATCGTTGGTTTACGCACCAGGTCGCTGTTCGCCACGGCCGTCACCGCCGAGCGCGACAAAGGCCCCACGACGATGTCCTGTTCCTCTTGCGCCTGCGCAAACTTGTTCAGGACGTCGCTGCTGCCGTCGCCCGTGTCGATCACCGTCACTTCGAAGCCGCTGCGATCGCGCTCGTACGCGGCCATGAAGCCGGCGCGCAGCAGTTCGGCGGCCGGACCCAGGGAAGCGGAGCGTAGCGGCAGCAGCAGGCCGATGTGGTGCAGATTGCCGTCGGACGGCGCCGGCGCCGTGGCGGCCGGCATGTCTTGCGGCGTGCCCGTGGCCGGCTTGGTGGTGATGGGCGCCAGCGGCGCGCCGCTGCCGTCGTACGCGGTAATATCGGGCACGGCCACGGCGAACGTCACCGGTTCGGGCGCGGGCGGCTTGGGCGGCACGGGAGGCGGCAGCGGCTTCGGTGGCGGTAGCGCCCTTGTGTTAGATTCAATAGGCGCGCACAATTGCCCGGGCGCGTCGCAAGGCGTGCTGCAAGCGCTCAGCATGCCGGTCGCGGCACAAACAAGCAGTAACTTCACACTATTAGCAAGCATTTAACCTCCAAAATGACCGTACAAGAAATCAGTTCCATCGCCAGCCTGCCCATCATGACAGAGGCGGCGCACCAGGTCTATCCTATCGCAACATTGTATATAGTGGCCACGCCCATCGGTAATGTGACCGATATCAGCCTGCGCGCGCTGCACTTGCTGAGCCTTGCCGACGCCGTCGCCTGTGAAGATACGCGCAACACGGCGCACCTGCTGACGCGCTTCGGCTTGAACAAGCCATTGATTGCGGCGCATCAACATAACGAACGCGAAGTGGCGCAGACTTTGATCGCGCGCCTGCAGGCGGGCGAGCGCATCGCCCTCGTTTCCGACGCCGGCACGCCTGCCGTGTCCGACCCCGGCGCGCGCATCGTCGACGCCGTGCGCGCGGCGGGACTGCGCGTGCTGCCCCTGCCCGGCCCGTCGGCGGCGATCACCGCCATTTCCGCCAGCGGCCTGTTGAATGACCAGTTTTACTTTGTCGGCTTCCTGCCGGCGAAAGCCAAGCAGCGCGAAAACATCTTGCACAGCCTGCGCGGCGTGACGGCGACCATGGTGTTCTATGAAGCGCCGCACCGCATCCTCGATTGCGCCACGGCCCTGGCCGAAGCGTTCGAGCCCACGCGCCAGGTGGTGTTCGCGCGCGAACTGACGAAACTGTTCGAGGAAATCCACCGCTGCCCCCTGTCCGAGGCGGAAAGCTGGATCCGTGCCGACGCGCACCGCGAAAAGGGCGAGTTCGTCGTCCTGCTGGAAGGCGCCACCGAGGCGCAGGACGCGGAAGACGTGGAAGCGGAACGCATCCTCAATATCCTGCTGGCCGAATGCAGCGTCAAGCAGGCGGCGAATTTGACGGCGCAAATCACGGGCCGCAAGAAAAACGCCCTGTATGAGCGGGCGTTGCAGTTGAAGGGGCAGGAATAATTTTTCCTACATACCCATTTTGGGTGGGATCATGCCCAAGTGGGGATGTTGTTAAATTTTCACCACTTGCAACCGCTATCCTTCTTGTCGAGCAACATCAGCACGGGCGCCAGCAAGCCCGCCCCTGCATAGGCGGTGCGGCAATCGCCGCGCTTGCCTTGCGCGATGTCGCGCGCCAGCTGGGTTTCCGTTTGCAGGGGCTTGTCGGGGATTTGTCCCACGGCCGTGCCCACCTTGGACGGGTCGCGCTCGCCCGCCATCTTGCGCGCCGTCTTCCTGGCCGCTTCCATGTCGAATTTCGGTGCCTCTTGCGTCAATGCATCTGGACTGGCCGTCGGCGTGACTGGTGAGGCTGGTACGACCGTGATGGCTTGCGGGCTGGATTCTTGCGCCGTGGCCGCCGCCGGCGTTTCGCGGGCAGCGGCGCGTTGCGGCTTGCTGATGGGCTTGGGTTCGCGCTGCGGCTTGACGACTTCGACAGGCGGTGGCGGGGGCTGGGCGGCCAGCGGGCGTATCCACACGGCGATCGACTCCACGCGCGGGGCCGTGTCCGGCGGGGCAGGCGGCTGGACGTGGCGCCACAGATAGATCAAGGCGCCATGCAGCAGCAGGGACACGCCGATGCCCAGGACGATGCCGCGGCCCTTCGGCATGAGCTGGCCGCCGCCGCTTCTTTCTATACTGAAATCCATTGCCGTCGTCGCCTTCATGTGTGTCGGGAAAACTTGCCAAGCCAGTGTCGCATATTTCTTGCGTGTTGAAAAATACATGAGTCACTATGCCGTGCGTAAATAATTTACACAGAGTTTCACCTGACCCTTGACCGAAGCCGATACGGCCTGTATTATCTTGGTCTTCGGAGTGTGGCGCAGCCCGGTAGCGCACCTGGTTTGGGACCAGGGGGTCCAAGGTTCGAATCCTTGTACTCCGACCAAATTTGTAGAAAAAAACCCAAGAGTTTCGGCTCTTGGGTTTTTTTTCGTCTGTATGGTTCAGGCAGGTCAGGTAGGTCGGGTTAGCGCAAAGCGCGTAACCCGACAACAGTGTTGGCCATGGCCCGGGTGGCGTCGGATTACGCGTGGCTCCGCCACGCTAATCCGACCTACGCCGCGAGGCGTTTCGCCGCAATCGCATTGCCCGCGCGGCTGGACCCCTTGCGCCCCAGCTGCTGCGAGATGAACTGCCCCGCGTCCACCACCAGGTCCAGGTCGATGCCGGTGGCGATACCCAGTCCCTGCATCATGTACAGCACGTCCTCGGTGGCCACGTTGCCGGTGGCGCCCTTGGCGTACGGGCAGCCGCCCAGGCCGGAGACGGACGAGTGATAGATCGCGATGCCCGTTTCCAGGCTGGCGTAGATGTTCGCCAGCGCCTGGCCATAGGTATCGTGGAAGTGGCCGGACAGGCCACCCACGTGGAACGCCGCGATGGCGCGCTGCATCACCGCCTGCGTCTTTCTCGGCGTGGCCACGCCGATGGTGTCGGCGATGTCGATCTCGTCGCAACCGAGGTCGCGCATGCGGCCCACCACGTCGGCCACGGCGTCCAGCGGCACTTCCCCCTGGTAGGGGCAGCCGAAGGCGCAGCTGATGCTGCCGCGCAGGCGCAGGCCGTGTTCCTTGGCGGCCTTCGCCACGCCTTCGAAGCGGGCGATCGATTCGGCGATCGAGCAATTGATGTTCTTTTGCGAGAACGCCTCCGACGCAGAACCGAAGATCACTACTTCATCGGCTTTCGCAGCCAGCGCCGCATCGAAACCCTGCATGTTCGGCGTCAGCGCCGAGTAAATCGTGCCGGGGCGGCGCGCGATTTTTTCCATCACTTCCGCGCTGGTGGCCATCTGCGGCACCCATTTCGGCGAGACGAAGGACGCCGCCTCGATATTGGCGAAGCCGGCCAGGGTCAGGCGGTCGACCAGCTCAATCTTGACGGCGGCGCTGATGGTGTCCTTCTCGTTTTGCAAGCCGTCGCGCGGGCCCACTTCGACGATCTTGACCTGCTTGGGCAGACTGGTAGTAGGAGTCATTTCAATATCCTTGCGAACGGTTGACGATGCCGGCGACGGAGTCTCCGGCGTGCAGGCGGCGCATCTTGGCGGCGATCTGCGCCACGCTTTCGCGGCGCAGGGTGGCGGCCGAAATATGCGGCGTGATGGTGATGCGCGGTTCTTGCCAGAACGGGTGCTGCTGCGGCAGCGGCTCGTTGCGGAACACGTCGAGCGTGGCCCCGGCGATATGCCCGGAGCGGATCAGGGTCAGCAGATCCGGTTCGGCCAGATGCGCGCCGCGCGCCACGTTGATGACATACGCGCCGGGCAGCAGCATGGACAGGCGCGCGCGGTCGAGCAGGTTGTGTGTGTCCGGCGTGAGCGGCAGCATGCACACCAGCACGCGCGTGCCGCGCAAAAAGGCTTCCAGCCCCTCCTCGCCCGCGAAGCATGCGACGCCATCGATGTGCTTCCGGCTGCGGCTCCATCCGCGCAGGGGGAATTCGAACTGCGCCAGCGCTTGCAGTACGCGCGTGCCCAGCACGCCCATGCCCAGCACGCCGACGGGGAAATCCATCTTGTCGTACGCGGGCAGCGGCTGCCAGATGCCGGCGCGGCCCTGCGCCTCGTAATCGTCGAAACGGCGGAAGTGGCGCAGCACGGCGTGGCTCACATATTCGGCCATCTGCACGCCCATGCCCGCGTCGTCGAGGCGCACCAGCGGCACATGGGCTGGCAGCGCGTCGCCGAACTTCAACAGCGCGTCAACGCCGGCGCCCGTGTTGAAGATGGCTTTGACGTTGGCCAGCTCGGGCAGCATGGCGGCGGGAGGCTGCCACACGACGGCATAGTCGCATGGCGGAGCCGCCTCGCCTTCGCGCCAGAAGACTATCTCGGCTTCGGGCAGCAAGTCCTTGAAATCGGCGATCCACGCCGCTTCCTTGCCGTCCGAACGTTGTAAAAGGATGCGCATCGTCGCAGCCTCTATGCGGCGGCCTTGAAGGCCAGCAGCGGCGCACCGTCGGCCACCTGGTCTCCGACCGCATACAGCACGTCTTCCACCAGGCCATCGTGCGGCGCGGCGATCGTGTGCTCCATCTTCATCGCTTCCATGATGACCAGCGGCTCGCCCTTCTTGACGTCCTGGCCTTTATTTACGAGTACGGCGACGACCTTGCCCGGCATTGGCGCCGTCAGGCGCCCGCCTTCCGCTTCCGTTTCGCCCGCATGGGCCATCGGGTCGCTGTAGTGCAGCGTGTAGTGCAAGCCACCGGTGAATACGTGGAACTGCTCGCCGTCGCGCAGCACCGTGCCGTGCACGGCACGTTCACCCAGCTTGATGTGCAGCTCGTTGCCTGTGCGCGCCGTCAAGATCAGGGGCTGGCCGTTGAACAGCCAGCCATCGGTCTTGTAGGCGATGCGCGCGGCATAGGCCTTGCTGTCGCCGGCCAGCGCGAACTCGTCGGTAAATGACAGGCTGCGGCCCAGGGTGCTGTTCAAGCGCCAGCCCAGGGCATTGCCCCACGGGTCGGCGGGGTTGCCCGATTGCGCTTCGGACGCCGCTTTTTCCTCCGTCAGCAGGCTGACTGCCGCCAGCGCTAGGGCCGTGTCGGGCGCTGCCTGCAGGGCGGGGAACAGCGATGCTTGATTGCGCTCGATCAGACCCGTGTCGAGGTCGGCGCTGGCAAACGCCTGGCCTTCCACCAGGCGTTTTAAAAAGGCGATATTGCTGGCCAGGCCCACGATCTGGTAGTCGGCCAGCGCCTGCGCCATGCGCGCCAGCGCTTCGCGGCGGTCCGCGCCCCAGACGATCAGCTTGGCGATCATCGGGTCGTAGAACGGAGAGATCGCGTCGCCCTCGCGCACGCCCGAATCGATGCGCACGGCGGCGGGAACCAGCGTGCCGCCCAGTTCGAACGTCACGGCCGATGGCGACTGCATGTGGCGCACGGTGCCGATCGACGGCAGGAAGCCTTTTTCAGGATTTTCCGCGTAGATGCGCGCCTCGATGGCGTGGCCGTGGATCGTCAGTTCGCCCTGTTTTTTCGGCAGCGGCTCGCCAAAGGCGACGCGCAACTGCCATTCCACCAGGTCGGTGCCGGTGATCATTTCCGTTACCGGGTGTTCCACCTGCAGGCGCGTGTTCATCTCCATGAAGTAGAACGAGCCGTCCTGGTTGGCGATGAATTCCACCGTGCCCGCACCCACGTAGCCGACGGCCTTGGCGGCGGCGACGGCCGCCTCGCCCATGGCCGCGCGGCGATCCGCCGGCATGCCCGGCGCCGGCGCCTCTTCCAGCACCTTCTGATGACGGCGCTGCACCGAGCAATCGCGCTCGAACAGGTAGATGCAGTTGCCGAGCGTGTCGGCGAACACCTGGATTTCGATATGCCGTGGACGCGACAGGTATTTTTCGGCCAGTACCTTGTCGTCGCCGAAAGAGCTGATCGCTTCGCGCTTGCACGAGGCCAGCGCAGCCTTGAAGTCGGCGCTGTTCTCGATGACGCGCATGCCCTTGCCGCCGCCGCCGGCGGACGCCTTCAGCAGCACGGGGTAGCCGATCTTGTCGGCCTGGCCGTGCAGGAAGTCCGCATCCTGATTCTCGCCGTGGTAGCCGGGCACCAGCGGCACGTTCGCTTTTTCCATCAGCGACTTGGCGGCCGATTTCGAGCCCATGGCGCGCATGGCGGATGCCGGCGGGCCGATGAAGACCAGGCCTGCAGCCTGGCAGGCGTCGGCGAAGTCGGCGTTCTCGGACAAAAATCCGTAGCCGGGGTGGATCGCCTGCGCACCTGTCGCCAGCGCTACGGCGATGATCTTGTCGCCGCACAGATAGCTTTCCTTGGCCGGCGCGGGGCCGATCAGGACGGCTTCGTCGCAGACGGCGACGTGCTTGGCGTTGGCGTCCGCTTCCGAATACACGGCGACGGTCTGGATGCCCATGCGGCGCGCGGTAGCGGCGACACGGCAAGCGATTTCGCCGCGGTTGGCGATCAGGATTTTAGTGAACATGGTCTCTCTCTATTCTCTCAAAAAGGGGCAGCTGTCTCTTGTCATGGACGTTGTGTGCTGGCGTGTCGGCTTACGCGCTTTGCGCTAAGCCGACCTACGCATTGGTGAGGCGGTATTCGTAGGTCGGGTTAGCCGGCACGGCGTAACCCGACAAGGCTGTCATCAGCAGCCGCACTTCTCTTTCTGCACCGAGTCCAGCATGGCGCCGCGCGTCTGCAGGCCCAGTTTGTTCAACAAGACGCGGTCGTCTTCCGCTTCCGGGTTGTCGGTGGTGAGCAGCTTGTCGCCGTAGAAGATGGAGTTGGCGCCAGCCAGGAAGCACATGGCTTGCACGGCTTCGCCCATCTGGCGGCGGCCGGCCGACAAACGCACGCGCGCTTTCGGCATGGTGATGCGGGCCACGGCGATCGTGCGCACGAATTCGAACGGGTCCAGCGCTTCCAGGCCGAACAAAGGCGTGCCCTCTACCTGCACCAGGTGGTTGACGGGCACCGATTCCGGGTACGGATTCAGATTGGCCAGCTGGGCGATCAGGCCCGCGCGCTGCAGACGCGTCTCGCCCATGCCGACGATGCCGCCGCAGCACACTTTCAAGCCCGCTTCGCGCACGCGGCCCAACGTGTCCAGACGGTCCTGGTATTCGCGCGTCGAGATGACGTTGTCGTAGAACTCGGGCGCCGTATCCAGGTTATGGTTGTAGAAGTCCAGGCCCGCATTTTTCAGGCGGTCCGCTTGTCCCTCTTCCAGCATGCCCAAAGTAGCGCAGGTTTCCAGGCCCAGCGCCTTGACCTTGGTCACCATCTCTTCGACTTTTTCCATGTCGCGCTCTTTCGGGCTGCGCCAGGCGGCACCCATGCAGAAGCGCGTGGCGCCGTTGGCTTTCGCCTGGCGGGCCGCGTCGAGCACCGTGTCGATGTCGAGGATTTTTTTCGCTTCCACGCTCGTGTCGTAGCGGGCCGCCTGCGGGCAGTAGCCGCAGTCTTCCTCGCAGCCGCCCGTCTTGATCGACAACAGGGTCGCCAGTTCCACGTCGCCGTCGGGGAAATTGACGCGGTGGGTTTGCTGGGCCTTGAACATCAGCTCATTGAATGGCAGGTCGAACAGGGCCAGCACATCGGCGACGGGCCAGGTGGCCGCTTCCGGCACGGTGATGCGCGCCGCTGGGCGGTGCAGTTCGACGGTTTTTGCTGCTTCTTGGACGTGAGACATGTGATTCCTTCGCTTCTATTTTTTAAATACGTTAAATGTTTGGCTGTTGCGCCGGCCAGTTGGGCAAGCCGGTGAAATCGAGATACGCCGCCGCCGCTTCCGCAGTGGGCTGCGCCAGGCGCGGCACCCTGCCCAGCAGCGGCGCCGGGATGCGCTCGATCAGCGCATCGATATTTTCATCGAGGAAGCGCATTTCCACTTCCAGGGTGTTGGCGACCCAGCCGATCACCGTCAGGCCGCGCGCTTCGATGGCTTCCACCGTCAGCAAGGCCTGGCTGATGCAGCCCAGACGCATGCCGACCACGAGGATCACGGGCAAATCGAGCTGCTGCGCCAGGTCGGCCGAATCGAAACCGGGCGACAGCGGTACGCGGAATCCACCCACGCCTTCGACCACGACGGCGTCCGAGGCGGCGGCGATTTCCAGGTAGGCGGCCAGAATCGGCACCGATTCGATGCTCACGCCTTCGAGCGCGGCGGCGATGTGCGGCGCGGCCGGTTCCTTCAGCATATACGGCGTGGTGATATTGCGCAGCATGGTGACGTTGCCGGCGGCGATCAGGCTGTCGGCGTCTTCATTATGCAGTTCGCCATCGCGCATCTCGGCGCCGGCGGCCACGGGCTTCATGCCGCAGGCGCGCACGCCGCGCGCCACCAGCGCGTGCAGCAGGGCCGACGAGGTCAAGGTCTTGCCGATTTCCGTGTCCGTGCCGGTGACGAAACAGGCAAAGCGCGATGGCAGGCCGGTGGCTGCCGGTGCCGGCTGCACGGCCGGCGCCAGGTCCGCCAGCACTTCCGCCACGATAGGGTCATCAAGGCTCATGGCGATTCCTTTCCAGGGTGTTGACTGCGTTGATCAATTGCGCCACTTCCTGCGCCGTATGGCCGGCCGACAGGGTCACGCGCAGGCGCGCCGTGCCGGCAGGGACGGTGGGCGGGCGGATGGCGCCGACCCACAGGCCTTGCTGGTACAGATTCGCGGCGACGGCCAGCATGTCTGCATTCTCGCCGATGATGACGGGCTGGATGGCGGAGAGCGAAGGCAAGGCTTGCCAGTGCTGCAGCTGCAAGCCCTCGTTCCATTGCGTCACCAGCGCGGCCAGGTGGGCGCGGCGCTGCCGGCCTTCCTCGCCGGCGATGATGTCCAGGCTGGCCAGCAGCGCATGCGCGAGCGCGGGCGCTGCCGCCGTGGTGAAGATGTAGGGGCGCGCCTTCTGGATCAGCGTTTCGATCACGGCTTCATGCGCGCAAACGAAGGCGCCGCCCACGCCGGCCGATTTGCCCAGGGTGCCCACGTAGACCAGGTACGGCGAATGCAGGCCGAAGTGTTCCAGCGCGCCGCGGCCGTTCTCGCCCAGCGCGCCGAAGCCGTGCGCGTCGTCGACCACCAGCCAGGCGCCGTATTGTTCGCACAGGGCCAGCAGCGCGGGCAGCGGCGCCAGGTCGCCATCCATGCTGAAGACGCTGTCCGTGACGACGATTTTCGTTTGTGCCGTGCTGGCCGCCAGCAGGGCCGCCAGGGCATCGAGGTCCGCGTGCGGGTACACGCGCGTCTTGACGCGGGACAAACGCGTACCGTCGATCAGCGAAGCGTGGTTCAGCGCTTCCGAGAAGATCTCGGTTTCCGCGTCGCCCGCCGACAGGGCCGTCAGCACAGCCAGATTCGCCATGTAGCCGGTGCAGAAATACAGCGCGCGCGCCTGTTCCAGGTTGGCGCCGACAAACGCGGCCAGGCGCTCTTCCAGCTGCGCGTGGGCGCGGCTGTGGCCGCTGATCAGGTGGGAAGCGCCGCTGCCGGCGCCATACAGGTCCGCGCCCTCTTTCAGCGCGTCCACGATGCGCGGATGCGCGGCCAGGCCCAGATAGTCATTGCTGCAAAAGGCCAGCATGTCGCGCCCATCGACCGTCAGGCGCGGCGCGCACGGCGTGTCGACGGTGCGGCGACGGCGGATCAGACTGCGCTCTTCCAGCCCCTGCAACTGCTGCTTCAAGCGTGTGAGCAGTTCCATCTCAGGCGCCGATCACTTTGTTGAAGACGGCCAGCGTCTGTTGGCCCAGGCCCGCGATTTCGGCGTCGTCGAGAATGTAGGGCGGCATCAGGTAGACGGTCGCGCCGATGGGGCGCATCAGCAGTTCGTGTTCCAGCGCCGTGCTGAAGAAGCGGCGCGAAAAATCGGGCGCCGCTTCCACGGCGTCAAAGGCCCAGATCATGCCCTGCTGGCGGAAGTGTTTTACGCGCTCGTGCTGCGCCAGCGGCGCCAGGGCGTGTGTGATTTTTTCAGCACGTGCGCGGTTGGCCGCCAGCACATCGTCTTCCTCGAAAATCGACAGGGTCGCCAGCGCCGCGCGGCAAGCCAGCGGGTTGCCCGTGTACGAGTGCGAATGCAGGAAGCCGCGGCGCACGTCGGTGCTGTAGAACGCTTGATAGATGTCTTCGCGCGTCATCACGAGGGACAGCGGCAAATAGCCTCCGCTGATGCCCTTCGACAGGCAGACGAAATCGGGCCAGATGCCGGCCTGCTCGCACGCAAAGAAGGTGCCCGTGCGCCCGCAGCCGACGGCGATCTCGTCGAGGATCAAATGGACCTGATAGCGGTCGCACAGGGCGCGCACCAGCGACAGGTACAGCGGGTCGTGCATGGCCATGCCGGTGGCGCATTGCACCAGCGGCTCGATGATGATGGCGGCGATTCTTTCGGACTTTTCCTGGAACAGCCGTTCCACGTCGGCCGCCGCGCGGCGCGCCACGTCCTGCGCCGATTCGTTGTCAGCCGCCTGGCGGAAGTCGGGCGACATCACCGTCTGCGTGGCACGCAGCAGGGGGCCGTAGGCATCCTTGAACAGGGCGACATCGGTGACGGCCAGCGCGCCGATGGTTTCGCCGTGGTAGCTGCCCTTCAGGCACACGAATTCCTGTTTTTCGCTCTTGTCGCTGTTGCGCCAGGCGTGAAAGCTCATTTTCAGGGCGATTTCCACCGCCGAGGCACCATCGGACGCGTAAAAGCTGTGACCAAGCACGCCGCCCGTCAAGGCGGAGAGCTTTTCCGACAGCTCGATCACCGGTTCATGCGTGAAACCGGCCAGCATCGCGTGTTCCAGCCGGTCCAGTTGGTCCTTCAGTTCCGCATTGATGCGCGGATTGGCATGGCCGAACAGGTTCACCCACCAGGAGCTGATGGCGTCCAGGTAGCGTCGTCCTTCGTGGTCATACAGCCAGGCGCCGCGGCCGTGGCTGACGGGGATGAGCGGTACAGTCTCGTGGTGCTGCATCTGTGTGCACGGATGCCACACGCTGCGCAGACTGCGTTCGACCCAGCCCGATTGTTTTTCTGCTTTCAAAACTGCTCCAATGATTTTCTTAATCCATGCACTAGCCCATGAGCCAACCCGGCTTGCGCTTGTCGAGGAAGGATTGCACGCCTTCGCGTCCCTGCTCCGAGGCGCGGATCTGCGCGATGCGCTCGGCGGTGTCCGCCAGCAGCGCGTCGTCGACCGGCTGGCCAACGATCTCGCGCACCAGCGTTTTCGCTTGCGCCACGGCGTGCGGGCTGTTGCCCGTCAGCGCTTTCAGCACCTCGGCGGTTTTCGCGTCCAGCGCGCTTGCCTCGACTACCTCGTGGGCAAAGCCGATGCGCAGCGCTTCCTGGGCGGAGAATCGCTCCGCCGTCAGGAAATAGCGGCGTGCCGCGTTTTCGCCCATGGCCTTGATGACATACGGTGAAATAGTGGCCGGGATCAGTCCCAGCCGCACTTCGCTCAGGCAGAAATGCACGTCTTCCGCAACCAGAATGATATCGCATGCGGCGACGAGGCCCATGCCGCCCGCATAGCAGTCGCCCTGGATCTTCGCCACGACGGGTTTCGGACACAGGTAAATCGTGCGCAGCATCTGCGCCAGCTGCAGCGCGTCGGCCTGGTTTTCGGCATGCGTGTAGCCTGCCATCTTCTTCATCCAGTTCAGGTCCGCGCCGGCGCAAAAGGCGGCGCCGTTCGCCGCCAGCACGATGGCGCGCACCATCTCGCTGCGCCCCAGGCCCTCGAAGGCGCGCGCCAGTTCGGCGATCGTCGTCTCGTTGAAGGCGTTGCGCACGTCGGGGCGGTTCAGGGTCACGGTGGCGACATTGCCCTCGATGACCAGCTTTAAGGTTTCAAATTCCATGCTCTTCTCCCTGAGTGCCGCTTACATGCGGAATACGCCGAACTTCGTGTCCGGGATTTCCGCGTTCAAGGCGGCCGACAGGCCCAGGCCCAGCACCATGCGGGTGTCGGCCGGGTCGATCACGCCATCGTCCCACAGGCGCGCGGTGGCATAGTATGGGTGGCCCTGGTGTTCGTATTGATCCTTGATCGGCTGCTTGAAGGCCGCTTCCTCGTCCGCGCTCCATGCGCCGCCCTTGCCTTCGATGCCGTCGCGCTTGACGGTCGCCAGCACGGAAGCCGCCTGGTCGCCGCCCATGACGGAAATGCGCGCATTCGGCCACATCCACATGAAACGGGGCGAAAACGCGCGGCCGCACATGCCGTAGTTGCCGGCGCCGAAGCTGCCGCCGATGATCACCGTGAATTTCGGCACGGCAGCCGTGGCCACGGCCGTCACCATCTTGGCGCCATTGCGGGCGATGCCCTCGTTTTCGTACTTGCGGCCCACCATGAAGCCCGTGATGTTTTGCAGGAAGACCAGCGGGATCTTGCGCTGGCAGCACAATTCGATGAAATGCGTGCCTTTCAAGGCCGATTCGGAGAACAAGATGCCGTTATTGGCGATGATGCCGACCTTGACGCCATAGATGTGCGCGAAGCCGCAGATCAGGGTGGTGCCGTAGCGGGCCTTGAATTCGTCGAAATCGCTGCCGTCGACGATGCGCGCGATCACCTCGCGCACGTCGAAGGGCTTGCGCGTATCGACGGGGATTACGCCATACAGTTCCTGTGTCGGGTATTTCGGCTCGACCGACTCGCGCAGCGCCATCTGCTGCGGTTTTGTACGATTCAGGTTCGAGACGATGGTGCGCGCCAGCGACAGCGCGTGCAAATCGTTCTGCGCCAGGTGGTCGACCACGCCGGACAGGCGCGTGTGCACGTCGCCGCCGCCCAGGTCTTCGGCCGTCACCACTTCGCCCGTTGCCGCTTTTACCAGCGGCGGGCCGCCGAGGAAAATCGTGCCCTGCTCCTTGACGATGATCGACTCGTCGCTCATGGCCGGCACGTAGGCGCCGCCCGCCGTGCAAGAGCCCATCACGACGGCGATTTGCGGAATGCCCTTGGCCGATAAATTCGCCTGGTTATAGAAGATGCGGCCGAAATGGTCGCGGTCGGGGAAGACGTCGTCCTGGTTCGGCAGGTTGGCGCCGCCCGAGTCGACCAGGTAGATGCACGGCAGGTTGTTCTGGTCGGCGATTTCCTGGGCGCGCAAATGCTTTTTCACCGTCATCGGGTAATAGGTGCCGCCCTTGACGGTGGCGTCGTTACACACGATGACGCATTCCTGGCCCGAGACCCTGCCGATGCCGGTGATGATGCCGGCGCTAGGGGCCGCATCGACGCCTTTGGCGTCCTGGTACATGGCGTAGGCCGCCATCTGGGAAAACTCGAGGAAGGGCGTGCCGGGATCGAGCAGCATCTGCACTCGGTCGCGCGGCAGCAGTTTGCCGCGCGCCAGGTGCTTGGCGGCCGCCGCTTCGCCGCCGCCGGCCGCGATCTTTTCCACCTTGTCGCGCAGATCGTCGACGATGGCTTGCATGGCCGCGGCATTGGCCTTGAAATCTTCACTGCGCGGATTGAGTTTGCTTTCGATATGCGGCATTGCGGTTCCTTTTTATGATCGCCCGGTCTCTCGGGTCGCGCTATTCGGGAAAACTGCCGTCGAGATAAAACCAGCGCAGGGCGCCACCGCCCTCGCCCGCCTCGCGCACGAAGCGGCTCACCTCATGCAGGCGGTGCGCGCGGCCGTTGACCTTGTAGCGGGCCACGAATTCGACGGTGTCGCGATGTATCTCTTCGGCTTGATCTGCTGATTCTGCTTTACGTTGACGTAAACGTAAAGCAGATTTTACCTCAAGTCCCAGCCAGTGGACTTTTTCTTCGTCGGCAAACAAGGCGTCGGCGGGACGGGTGCTGGCATGCCAGGTGGCGCGCAGGTAGGGCTCGTCGCGCAAGGTGAAGGCCGTGTAGCGCGAACGCATCAGGGCTTCGGCCGTGGACGGCAAGGCGTCGCCCGCGATGTACGGGCCGCAGCAGCTGGCGTAGGAGGCGCCGCCACAGGGGCAGGCAGACAATTTCGAAGGTGTGGGCATGCGCTGACGATATGCAACAGAAAAGAGGGAACAGAAAAGTTCCGCAATTATCCGCCATATCGGCAGCAGCGCGTGCGCGCCGCCTTGGCCAGCTATTTTTTCGGACTGAGGAAGTCCAGCGCGAACGGCGGCGCCTTGCCGGCCATGATATCGGCCAGGATGCGCGCCGTGCCGGCGGCAAAGGTAAAGCCCAGCGGGCCATGACCCACGTTGAGCCACAAGTTCGCAACTTTGCTGGCGCCCACCAGCGGCGCGCTGTTCGGCGTGGCGGGGCGCAGGCCGGCCCAGGCTGTGGCCTGGTCGTAATCGGCGCCGTGCGGCATGGCTTCGCGCGCCAGCCGCGTCAGGCCGGCGATGCGGCCCCAGTCGATGCTGTTGTCGGCGCCCACCATGTCGACCATGGCGGCCACGCGCAGGTCGCCGCCGATGCGCGCATACAGCACCTTGCGCTCGAAATCCGTGATGCTGATCTCGGGCGCCTTGTCCTGCGCGCGGATGGGGGCCGTCAGGCTGTAGCCCTTCAGCGGGTACAGGGGCAGGTAGACGCCCGCCGTGGCGGCCAGGTCGCGGCTCTGGATGCCGGCCGCCAGCACGTAGTGGTCCGCTTGCAGCAGGCCCAGGCTGGTGTCGACGCCCGTGATCCTGCCCTTGTGCGTGAGGAGACGGCGCGCCTCGCCTTTCAAGATGAGCGAGCAGTTCGGGTGCTGCAGCAATCGCGCTTCCAGCGCCAGGCAAAAGGCGTGGCAATCGGCCACCGCTTCTCCTTCCGTAAAGATGCCGCCCGCCAGCACGCCCTGCAAGGCGGCCAGCGCCGGTTCGCGCTGCACGGCTTCCTGCGGCGACAGCACGATGCGCGCCTCTTCCGATTCCGGCCGCGCCACGGCCCGCTGGAAGATGGCGGGCGAGCGGTAGACGATGAGTTTGCCGGCATCGCGCCAGGCATACGCCTCGGGCGGTACCACCAACTCCAGCTGCGCCATGCCGGCGCGGCTCCATTCGCCCAGTTGCAGCAGCTTGGCCGTCGTGCGGGCATTGCTGGCAGCATTGCAATTGCGCAGGAAACTGGCCAGCCAGCGCCATTGGCGCCAGTCGGCCTCGGGACGGAAGCGCAGCGGACCATCTTTCTGCAGCAGCCATTGCAGGGCTTTCAAGGGTACGCCCGCGTCCGCCAGGGGCGCCACATAGCGATAGCTGAGCTGGCCGCCATTGCGGTAGCTGGCGGCGATTGCCACCTGTTCATTGCGTTCGAGTAAGGTGACCTTGTAGCCGGCCTCGGCCAGCCACCAGGCCGATGTCAGACCGACGACGCCGCCGCCGATGATGATGACTTGTTGCTGCATGTTGCCTCGCTGCGTTGCGCTCCCATGGTGCGGGAGCATTCGATGAGAGCTTAGAGGCTGGCCATCACGTGAGCCAATGAAACATCATGGTGCAGCCATAACTTTCAGGAATGCACTGTTTTTGTGCAAGTTATTCATTATTGCCAATCGCACCACGGTACAAGGTGGTGAGGATCAATTCCTCGCTGCGCCCCATGGCGGAATAGGCGCCCGGATACTGTGCGGGATCGCTGCCCGTGCCGCCCACCAGCATCACCATGCCATTCTTGTGCTTGAAATCGAGCACGAAGGCAGAGACGAGGCCATACGCGTCGCCTAAATGGCCGACCGCATGAAAACTGGCGCCCTCGACCAGGCCATTGCCCTGCCCCGCCACGGCATCGAACTGCTGATTTCCCAGGCCCCAGGCGCGGTACAGGCCCCGTTCGCTGTTGCCATTGCCGCCATCGGGTGCCAGCTGCCATTGCCGGCCAAACATCAAGGCGATGCTGGCCGGCTGCAATAGCTGCGTATTCTGGTAGCGGCCGCCATCGAGCAGCATCCGCATGACGGTGCCCAGTCCGGCGGCGGAAATGCGCAAGCCGCCCGTGGGGCTGAAGACGGTGGCGTTGCTGCCGATTACATAACGCTCGATGCCGGCCGGCGGGCGCTGATCAAAATCGTCGGCCTGGGCGATCCATGGCCCGTGCGGCTGCCACACTTCCGTCTCCAGCGTGCGCTTGCGGTACAGGGTGGCCGTATTGGCGACCTCTTCCGGGGAGAAGGTGGCCGGGTTGTAGCCGCCGCGCACGTCGAGGGGATCGAGCAGCAGGCGCCGCATCAGCAAGTCGAAGCGCTCGCCCGTGACTTGTTCCATCACGGTGCCGATCACACCCCAGTTCAGGTTGGAATACGTAAAGTAGCGGCCGGGTGCCGCGCTGGAATCCCACATCGCGTCCCCGCCGGCCGTAAACACGTCGCGCAGGCTACGTTCGGGGCCCCAGGCATAGCCGCCTGCGTCGCGCAGCGAGGACGTGTGGCTGAGCAAGCTGCGCAAGGTCACGGGCCGCTGGGGGAAATGCGGGTTGCGCAGGGAAAAGCCTAAATAAATGCCCACGTCCTGGTCCAGGCTCAGCTTGCCCTGCTCGACCAGCCGCATCAAGCCCAGGGTCGTCATCATCTTCGAGACGGAAGCGATGCGGAACAGGGTGGCCGGCGTCACGGGCAAGCTGTCCGCCGGCGTGGCGACTATGTGCCGGTAGCCAAATTGTTGCTGATACGACACCTTACCATTGCGAATGGCCAGCACGGACAGGCTGGCCAGCGGGTGGGCCGCATCGTCGACGATGGCCGACAGGGCCGCGTCGAGCGCGCGCTGTTGCGGGCCGGCGACGGGTGCGCTGCCGCTGCCGGGTGGTGCGGCCATTGCCGGCCAGATACCGCCCAGCAGCAGCAAGCCGAGCAAACCCGTGATTCGCTTTTTCATATTCTCATACCATGTGTGGATGCGCCGCCAGCATAGGGCGGGATCGTTTCCAAGGCTAATGAAAATTGCTTATTTATCTATAATGCAAAGCTATACGTACGGTAAAACATTGTTTTTTTAAGTGTATAACCGTTATTTATGCCCATTTTCCATTTATTCATGGGTGGACGGGCTACGCGCAAGCGCCATCGCTATTACACTAGGAGGACAAGGAGAACTGTATGAGCCAGACCAGCGTAGAACTCAAGGTCGATTTAAATGACAATTCGCCTTTATATATGCAGATCGCCCGCAAGCTGAGCGATGACGTACGCAACGGCCGCTACCAGGTAGACCAGGCCCTGCCATCTGAACGTACCCTGTCCGAACTGCTCGACGTATCGCGCGTGACTGCCCGCAAGGCCATCGACCAGCTCGTCGAGCAAGGTCTCGTCGTGCGCCGCCGCGGTTCGGGCAACTATATTGCCCCGCGCATCGAGCAGCCCCTGTCGAACCTGTCGAGCTTTTCCGAGCAGCTGCAGCAGCGCGGCTACCGCCCCGGCTCGCGCTGGCTCAAGCGCGAAGTCGTCATCGCCAGCAGCGATGAACAGCTGAGCCTGGGCCTGGCGCAGAACACGAAAGTGGCGCGCCTGGAGCGCCTGCGCTTGGCCGACGACGTGGTGATGGCGTATGAAGTGAGCGTGCTGCCCTTCAGCGTGGTGCCGGACCCGGATGCCATGGGCGATTCGCTGTATGAATACTTGAGCAGCATCAAGAAGGCGCCCGTGCGCGCCTTGCAGCACATCCGCGCCATGAATGCGACGGACGTGCTGGCCAAGCAGCTGGGCATCCCCGATGGCCAGGCCGTGCTGTTCATCACGCGCATCGCCTACCTGGAGTCGGGCGAGGCGGTGGAACTGACGCATTCGTATTGCCGCAGCGACCACTACGACTTCGTGGCGGAAATGCGCCGTTCTCCTTAATTCAGCCGCCTGAATTACTGCTGGATCAGGCGAATCATGGATTCGGCCACGCCCACGGACGACTCCCAGCTCATGCCGGTCACCAGCCGGCCATCGACCTCGACGTGACTCTTGCCGTTGGCGCCGTGCCTGAAGATGCCGCCATGGCGCTTGATGCTCGCTTCCGCCGAAAACGGATAGGCCTTGTATATCGGCGATTCCTTGTTGAGATACGCATCGGGGAACGAGGTGAGCACCTTGCCCTGGATCAGGAAAGTACCGTCACTGAGCTTCACATTCTTGATCCCCTCGGTGCCATGGCAGATGGCCGCGATCACCCCGCCTTGTTGTTCGTAGATCCGCACAGCGATGTCCTGCAGCGGCTTGTTGTCCGGGATGCCGACGATGGCCGCGCCGCCGCCGACGAAAGCCATGCCCGCATACTCGTCGGCCCTGACCTCGGAGACGGGCTTGGTATGGGCCAGTGCCCACATGAAATCACTGTCGTACAGATGCTTTTTGAGCAATTCGTCCGACGTGACGATCATTTCCAAAGGAATGGCGCCCCCCTCGGGACTGACGAAGTCGACCGCGTACCCTGCTTTGCGAAAGGCATCGTAGGTATAGGCCAGTTCGGGAAAATTATTGCCTGCGTTAATTTTTGTGCCGGGATATTGATGCACATTCGACACGACCAGCAACACCTTGCGTGCATGGCGCGGGGCTGCCGGCTCGCGATCGGCCGACTTGCTGATGATCTTCCAGTTGCCGGCGATCTTTTTCAGAAGAAATACATCCACATAGCGGACCCCTTGCTGGGGAATGTGGATCTCGGCCTTGGCGGTGGCCACCTTGCCGCTCACCTCCACCTTGATCAGCCGCCCGTGACGCCCATTGAATTGGCCTATTTTCTCTTGGGAAAAGAGTTTGGCGTATTCCGGACCGCTGAGCTCCCATTCCGTATCGTTTTTGCCGTCCAGATAAAGACGGGCGGTAGCATGGAAGGCCTGGTTGATCTCGTCCTGTACGTTGAAGCTGGTGCCATGCAGATACAAGCGCACGGTTTCCCGGATCGCATTTTCGTCCTGGTCGGCGGTTGCGGCGGTGCCGACGGCGGCGCTGCCGAGCAAGCAACAGGCGAGTACCGTTCGCAATAAAAACTGAATCATGACTTTACCCTGAGTGAATAACTGCGTTTATCGGAGCAACGACTATTTCAGGTCGTTGCTGGTCGATAAGTTATCGAAATGCAGGGGAGTTGATGTCGCCAAACATGATTTCAGACTCCGGAATGGCGATTCCGGAGCGGTTTTACGCGGAAATGGCCGTGGCCGCCTGGCTGGGTTGGGCGCGGAAGCTGGCGGGAGTCTGCCCAGCAACTTTCTTGAAGGTCGAGTAGAAGGTGGAACTGGAATTGAACCCGCAGCGCTCGGCAACGGTATCCATGTTCAATTGCGGCTCGTCGGCCAAGACCTGTTTCGCTTCGGCGATACGGTATTCGTTGACGTAGGTAGTGAAGCTCTTGCTCAGCTTGTCATTCAGCACCTGCGACACCTGCGCCTGCGTACATCCCGCCCGCTTGGCCAGTTGGGCCAGGGTCAGGTTCGGATTCAGATAGGATTTCTGCCCGCTCATCTGTTGTTCCAGCGCAGCGAGCACGGCAAGCGCATCGTCGTGCGTCAGGCGGCTGTTCTGGTACTTCGGCTTCGGTTCGGCAGGCGTCGAGGTTTCCTTTCTCAGCAGAAAGACCATGACCGCGACATGCAGCGAGAAGGTAAACGACAAGGCGCCGACAATATACGACGTGAACGGCGTGCTCGCGTACGCCGCCAACATGACACAGCTGCCCGCAAAGACGCTCAGCATCAGCATGCTGCTGGTCGCCATCCGCTGTCCGTCATTCAGCCATGCATGGCGGGTTTGCCAGAGCAAGCTGGCGGTCGCCAGCAGGTAGCATAGCCAGAACAGATGAATGGCATGACTTGAACGGTCCCACACAGGACGATACGCGGAATACGGAAAGGCAACGCCTATGCCTATCAGCAGGAAGGACAGGCCGAGATGCCAGCGCCATTGTTGGCCGGCAGGCTGTTGCGCGAGTCCGGCCAGGAAAGAGCGCACGTACAGATAGGTCAAGGGACCGATCAGCAGGCAAGCCGACAGGCCCAGCTGTCGGAATTCGATGGCGATCGCAGGGTTGAAGTAGAGGAAGGCGGATTTGGCGGTGCGCACCCCCACGGCAAGCAGCAATGCACCCAGCATGCAGTCGGCCAGGCAGCGAGGCCGACGGCTGAAAAAATAGACGGCCAGGAAAATGCCGTTGATGGCGCCAAGGGCGCTAAACAGGAACAGCAATTGGCGAGCGATCATGGGGCGTGTCGTGAATTTGGGCGTCGAACCCAAGTATAGACATAAACGGGAGCGTATCGAAGTACAAGTAGGACACCAGGTTCCTGCGCCAGCCATAAACTCCCGTTATGCCCGCCCGCCAACCTTTCATGGTTGATCTTGCTCGTTGGTATTAAACTGGTTTCACCTTCAACCATGTTCTGAAATCATGTTGAAAACTGAAACCCCGAGCCGGCGGCATCCGGATCTGGACCTGTATCCGGTGGAGCAACTGGTGGCGGCGCTGGTCGATGACCAGTTCTGGGCCGTCGAAGCCGTGCGGCTGGCGTCGCCGCAAATCGGGGCCGCCATCACGGCCGCCCTGCCCCGCATCGCCGCCGGCGGACGCTTGCTGTACGTGGGCGCGGGCACGTCGGGCCGTCTGGGCGTGCTCGACAGCGTTGAATTGACGCCCACGTTTTCCTGGCCGCCCGAGCGGGCCGTCGCCATCCTGGCCGGCGGCGCGGGCGCCATGTTCACGGCCGTCGAAGGGGCGGAAGATGATGTACAGCAAGGCGAGCGGGATGTGCTGGCCTTGTTGCCGCAAGAAAATGACGTCGTGATCCTGCTGGCCGCCTCCGGCGCCACGCCGTATGTGCTGGGCGCGCTGCTGGCCGCGCGCAAGGCCGGTGCCTTGACGATAGGCATCGCCAACAATGTGGACGCCCCCGTGGCGCACGAGGCGCAATATGGCATCGTGCTCGACACGGGCACGGAAGTCATTTCGGGCAGCACACGGCTGAAAGCGGGCACGGCGCAAAAAATCACCCTGAACACGATTTCCAGCGCCCTGATGGTGGGTTTGCACAAAACTTACGGAAACTTGATGGTAGACTTGAAGCCGACCAACGCCAAGCTGATCTGGCGGGCGGTGCGTCTGACCATGCATGCCACGGGCGCCAGCGAGGTGCAGGCCAGGACCGTGCTGGAGCAATGCCACTATCACGTCAAGGTGGCGATTGTTGCCTTGATCAAAAAAATCAACACAAACCAGGCACAGGCATTGTTGGCCGGCGCGGGCGGCAGTGTGCGGGCGGCACTGGCGGCGTGATCCGATGGCGCGGCATTCTTCTGTCTGGGAGACAAAGAAGGATGTATGGAGCTAGTGAAACAACCCGTCCCGGCGCGCGCGAAAAATCCGTGGCTGTGGATCCCTTCCCTGTATTTCGGCCAGGGCATCCCCTATGTAGTGGTCATGACCTTGTCCGTGATCATGTACAAGAATTACGGCTTTTCCAATACGGATATCGCGCTGTACACGAGCTGGCTGTACTTGCCGTGGGTTATCAAACCCCTGTGGTCGCCCTTCATCGATATGTACCGCACCAAGCGCTTCTGGATCGTCGGCTTGCAACTGGTGATCGGCGCCGCGCTGGCGCTGGTGGCCCTGACGACGTCGCTGCCCCATTTCTTCCAGATCAGCCTGGCCATCTTCTGGCTGATGGCCTTTAGTTCCGCCACGCATGATATCGCCGCCGACGGCTTTTATATGCTGGGCCTGGAAGAGCACCAGCAGGCGGCCTTCGTCGGCGTGCGCAGCACGTTTTACCGCCTGGCGATGATCGCGGGCCAGGGCGGCCTGGTGTATCTGGCTGGCTATCTGACGCATGCGACGGGCAATGTGCAGCTGGCCTGGTCCGTCGTGTTCGCGATCCTGGCGGGCCTGTTCATCGCCCTCTTCCTGTACCACTATTTTGTCTTGCCGAAACCGAAGGACGACCGCCCCAGCATCCAGGGCGCCGGCATTTCTCCGCTGCAAGAGTTCATCGCCACCTTTGCCGCCTTCTTCAAGAAGAAGGATATTCTCGTCATCCTTGGCTTCTTGCTGCTGTTCCGCCTCGGCGAAGCGCAATTGCTCAAATTGGCCGCGCCCTTCCTGCTCGACCCTATCGTCAAGGGCGGCCTGGGGCTGAGCACGGAACAGGTGGGTCTCGTCTACGGCACAATCGGCGTAATCGCCCTGACCCTCGGCGGCTTGCTGGGCGGATTCATCATTTCCCGCTTCGGCTTGAAGCGTTGCCTGTGGATCATGGTGTTGTCCGTCCACCTGCCCGACCTGGTCTTCGTCTATCTGGCCAGCGCCTTGCCCAGCAACATCTATGTGATCGCCAGTGGTATTGCGTTGGAGCAATTTGGCTATGGCTTCGGTTTCGCCTCGTACATGTTGTACATGATCATGGTCTCCGATGGCGCGCATAAAACGGCCCATTACGCCATTTGCACGGGTTTCATGGCCCTGGGCATGATGTTGCCGGGCATGGCCAGCGGCTGGATACAGCAAATGCTTGGTTACCAGCACTTCTTCATCTGGGTCTGCATCGCCACCATTCCCGCTTTCATCATGGCCGCGCTGGTCAAGATCGACCCGGAATTCGGCAAGAAGGCCGAGGCCTGATTCTTTTGAACCGTGCGCCCGCAAGGATGGCGGGCGCACAGTAAAATGCCCGCACCGATAGACCTGCGCTTCACCACTGCAAGGAATTGTTTTGTTGTCTACTTTCAAAAAACGCCTGGGCGCCACGGCCGGCGTGCTGGCCGCGTTGGCCACCGCCACATTGCTCAGCAGCTGTACCAGCACCAAACTGCCTTCCGCAGTGACGCCAGGCGAAGCGGGCTTGCCGGCCGTGCCGCCCGTGCAGCACATCACGGGCGAAGTGCCGCCGCCGGCGCCGCGCGAGTTTCGCGCCGCCTGGGTCTCGACGGTGGCCAATATCGATTGGCCCAGCCGCAGCAATTTGCCTGTCGCCAAGCAGCAAGCCGAGGCCATCGCCATCCTCGACCGCGCCAAGTCCTTGAATCTGAACGCGATTGTGCTGCAGGTGCGTCCCAGCGCCGACACGATTTACCCATCGCAACTGGAACCATGGTCGGAATACCTGACGGGCAAGCAAGGCCAGCCGCCATTGCCCATGTATGACCCGCTGGCTTTCTGGGTGGCCCAGGCGCATGCGCGCGGCCTGGAATTGCACGCCTGGTTCAACCCCTACCGGGCCCGCCACGCGACGGCCAAGTCGCCGCTGGCGCGCGATAGTTTTGCGTCCACCAACCCGGCGTCCGTCAAGCAATACGGCCGCTACCTGTGGATGGACCCGGGCGATGCGGCCGCCTCGAAGCATACGACGGACGTGGTGCTGGACGTGGTGCGCCGCTACGATATCGACGGCGTGCACATCGACGATTACTTTTATCCATACCCGATCGACGCGCCTGGCGCCGGTGCGGGAGCCGAAACGGCCGCGCTGGACGCGGGCAATGGCGGCGCCAAGCGCGAACTGCCATTTCCCGATGAACCTTCCTGGCAGCAATATCTGCTGGCCGGCGGCCAGCTGGATCGCGCTTCCTGGCGCCGCCAGAACGTCAACCAGCTGATCGAAGCCTTATATACCGGCATCCACCGTGAAAAGAGCTGGGTGCGTTTCGGCATCAGCCCGTTCGGCATCGGCCGCCCGGACCGCCGCCCTGCCGGCATCGTCGGCTTCAGCCAGTACGATAAACTGTATGCGGATGCGGAACTGTGGCTGGCCAAGGGCTGGCTCGATTATCTGTCGCCGCAGCTGTACTGGCCCGTGGCGCAGGCGCCGCAGGCGTTCGGCGTGCTGCTCGACTACTGGCTGGCGCAGAATCCGTATGGCCGTCACGTGTGGCCCGGTTTATATACGAGCCGCATCGACAATTCCGCCAAGTCCTTCACGCCGCAAGAGATCATCAAGCAGATCGAAGTGACGCGCACGCGCCCCGGCGCGAATGGACAAGTGCATTTCAGCATGGTGCCGCTGATGCAGAACCGCAAGGGTGTCAGCGAGCAACTCAAGGCGAGCGTGTATCAAAGCCCTGCCCTGATCCCCGCCACGCCATGGCTGGGCAAGGAAGCACCGGGCACGCCTGTGCTGGCCTTGCGCCGCGATTCCAGCAGCCTGAACGTCAAGTTGACGTCGGGCGGCGGCAAACCCGTGGCCCAGTATGCCGTCTGGGCCCGCTACGGCGAAGACTGGCGCTTCACCGTGGTCACGGGCGTGCAGGGCGAGCTGACCCTGGTCGACGACGCCATCGGTAAAGTCAATGCGGTGGTGGTCAGCGCCGTGGACCGCCTCGGCAACGAAAGCCCCCGCGTCACCGTGCGCGCACCGTTTACGGCCCCCGCCAAGTAATTGTTGACCGTTCACCGGCAGTCCATAACCTGCAGGCATGAAACATGCGCAAGCTTTCATGCCTGCAAGACCCGCTTGGCTTTACACTCATGCCATGATTTCCTTCCCTACAGCCAATAATGCGGTGCCCGTGCTGGGCCTGGGCATCGACGCGGGCGGCACGCAGACGCGCTGGGCCCTGGCTAGCGGGGACGGCGCCATCGTGGCCGACGGCGCCGTGGAAGGCTTGTCTGCCTTGCTAATGAGCAGCGATGCGGGCCGCGCTACTGTGCATGCCACGTTTGCAACATTGTGCAAGCAAGTGCTGGCCCTCGGCCAGCCGCGCGCCGTGGTGGCCGGTTTGACGGGCTTTGGCGGCGACGATGTTGTGCTGGCACAAATGTTGTCCGCCTTGCTGGCGCTGGATGCCGGCGACGTCCGCATCGGCAACGATATCGACATCGCCTACCGCGACAGTTTTGAACCAGGCGAGGGTTATCTGGTCTACGCTGGCACGGGTTCGATCGCCGCCTGGATCGATGCGGACGGCGTGTTTCACCGCGCCGGCGGGCGCGGCGTGCTGCTCGACGATGGCGGCGGCGGCTACTGGATCGCCCGCGAAGCCTTGCGCCACATCTGGCGCCGCGAAGACGAGGCGCCCGGCAGCTGGCACAGCTCGCCCATGGCCGGGGCCGTGTTTGCGCAACTGGGCGGCAGCGACTGGTCGCTGTCGCGCGCCTTCATGTATGGCCAGGATCGGGGCGCCATCGGGCGGCTGGCGCTGGCCGTGGCCGCCAGTGCGGATGCCGACCCGCTGGCGCTGGACATCTTGCGGCGCGCGGGACAGGAACTGGCGCGGTTGGCGCTGGCCCTGGCGGCGCGCTATGGCCCCCGTCCTGTGGTGCTGGCCGGGCGCGCGGCGCAATTGCACCCGGCCATCGCGGCTGCCATGCGCGCCGCTTTGCCTGTATCGTTGATGATGGAGCAAAAAGTTGCCCGTTCGCATGAGGCCGCGGCCAAGCTGGCGGCCAGGACGGCGAGCCAGCGCATTGGCAAGAACTGAATATTTTATTAACCCGAACACGGATCTTTCATGAAAAAAATCGCCCTCGCCCTGCTGGTGGCCCTGCTTTCCGCCTGCACCACGCCCGCGCCGCACCTCGACCATAGCTTGAATGCGCGCAGCCAGAGCCCGCGCGTCAAATTCATCGTCATCCATTACACGGTCAGCGACCTGCCCCGCTCGATCAAGATCCTGACGGAACAAGTGGTCAGCAGCCATTATTTGCTGACGGACACGGACAAGCCGAAGTTTTACGTGCTGGTCGACGAATCGCGCCAGGCCAATCACGCGGGTGTGAGTAACTGGAAGACTTATACACAGTTGAATGTCAGCTCGATCGGCATCGAAATCGTCAACCCTGGCTACAAGGACACGCCGGAAGGCCGCCTTTGGTATCCGTTTCCCCAGGCACAGATCGATGAGCTGATTCCGCTGTTAAAAGATATCCAGGCCCGCTACAACATCGCGCCGGAAAATATCCTGGGCCACAACGAAATCGCCCCGCAGCGCAAGCAGGACCCGGGTCCGTTGTTTCCATGGCGCCAGCTGGCCGATGCGGGCCTGATCGTCTGGCCCGATGCCAACCGCGTGGCCGCGCAACGCCTCATTTTTGAGCAGCAAGTGCCGGACGCCGTCTGGTTCCAGAAAAAGCTGGCCCAGCATGGCTATGCGACGCCGAATACGGGCGTGTTCGACGAAGCGACGCGCAATGTGCTGATCGCCTTCCAGATGAAGTACCGCAATACGCGCTTTGACGGCATGCCCGACGGCGAGACGGCAGCCCTGCTGGAAGTGCTGACGACGCCGGCCGCAGCTGTTGTAGCAAAGTAGCATGGCCATTTCAGCCCATGACTTTTTCTTATATGCTGAACGTTACGGCCCAGGCGGCCAAAGCAAGGTAAAGGAATAGCTCATGCGGCTGCGTCATATCGAAGTGTTTCACGCCATCATGCAAGTTGGCACCATCAGCGGCGCCGCCCAGGTGCTGCATATCTCGCAGCCGGCCGTGACCAAGGTCTTGCAGCATTGCGAGTTGCAACTGGGCATGCCGCTGTTCGAGCGCGTGCGGGGCAAGCTGTACCCGAAGCCCGAGGCGCACCGTTTGTTTGTCGAAACGGAAAAGCTCAACCGCGATTTATTGGGCATCCGCCGCCTGGCGGCCAGCCTGAAGGGCCACGCGGTGGAAACCATCCGCCTGGTGTCCACGCCGACGATCGCCATCAGCGTCTTGCCATTTGCCATGACGCAGTGGCGGCGCGACTTTCCTCACACGCGTTGCCAGCTGGCTACTCACCACACGGGCGAGATCGTCAATACCTTGCGCCTCGGTGAAGCGGATCTGGCCGTATCGCTGCAAGACCCGCGTCATCCGGGCATCGTGGCCGAACCGATCGCGCAGGGTGTCATGACGGTGATCGCGCCAGCCGGCACCTGGCATGCGGCCGATTGCGGCACACCGTTGACGGCGCATGGCCTGAATGGCGAATTGATCGGCCATGCGGACAACGATCCGCTGGGCGAACTGGTGGTCGCCGCCTGCGAGGCGCAGGATATCCACCCCGTGTTTTCCACTGTGGTGCAGACCTATCAAATCGCCCGTTCCCTGGTGGAAGCGGGCGCCGGCATGGCCGTGGTCGACCCGTTTACGGCCGCGTCCGGCTCGCCCGAGCGGCTGCAGCGCCGCCCCTGGGCGCCCACGATACCGATCCAACTATATTTATTGACGGCGAGCCACTCGCCGCTGTCGCATGGCGCGCGGCGCCTGGCCGACAGCATCGGCGTGGCGGCGCGCAACTGCCTGGAAAGAGGAGTCTGATGTCTGTTGCAAGTTTGCAATTGGAAGCGGTCGGCAGCGATCCGCAATTTCGCCATCTGAGCAGCATCGCCGGCATCGCCGTCGACTTGCGCTATGCCACGCCCGACAATTTCGTTGGCCGCGACTTATACAGCCCCATCGATTGCTCCTGGCTGCACCGCGACGCGGCCGCCGCGCTGGAGCAGGCCGTGGCCTGGCTGGCCGCGCAGCGCCCCGATCATCATCTGTTGGTGCTCGACGCCCTGCGCCCGCAGCGGGTGCAGCAGCAATTGTGGGATGCGCTGCAGGGAACGGAGTTGCTCGGCTATATCGCCGAGCCGTCGCGCGGCTCGATCCACTCGTTCGGCATGGCGCTCGACATCACCATCGTGGGGCCCGACGGGCAGGAACTGGATATGGGGACAGGCTTTGACGACCTGAGTGAGCGCTCGCATCCGGTGCTGGAGCTGGTCTTGCTGGAGAAGGGGGAAATCACGGAGGAGCAAGTGGCACACCGCCGTTTGTTGCGCGACGCCATGTTCCAGGCGGGCTTCTTCGGCATCAACAGCGAGTGGTGGCATTTCGATTGCGGCGACCGGGTGCTGGTGCGCCAGACCTACACCCGGGTACTCTGATTAGAAGACCTTTAAACCCTTCAGCATCACGATCAGGATCAGCACGGGCGAGACAAAACGCAGCAGGAACAGCAGCACGTGCGCCAGAGTTCTATTCTGCAACTGGCCATGATTGCTGATCGCCTCGATGAAATGCTGCTTGCCCCAGGCCCAGCCTGTAAACAAGGCAATGGCGATGCCGCCCACGGGCAGGAAGATATTCGACGAGACGAAGTCGAACAGATCAAACATATTCAAATTGAATAGCTTGAAGTCCGCCAGGGTGCTGTTACTCAGCGCGCACACGGAACCGAGCACGGCCAGCAGCAGCATGGTCACCATGGTGGCTCTGGTGCGCGTCCAGCCGAAACGTTCATGGAAAATCACCACGGGCACTTCCATCAGCGACAGCATCGCCCCCGTGGCGGCGACGGCGGCCAGGATGAAGAACACCACCATCAGCACTTGTCCCATGGGAATTTGCGAAAACACGGCGGGAATCGTGATGAACACGAGCGACGGTCCCGCACTGGGAGCGAAGCCAAACGTAAACACGGCGGGGAAGATGGCGATACCGGCCAGCATCGATACACCGAGGTCGGCCGCCATCACGCGCAAGGTGGTCACGGGGATATTCTGGTCATCGCGGAAATAGCTGCCGTAGGTCATCATCGTGCCCATGCCGACGGACAATTTAAAGAAGGCCAGGCCCATGGCCGTCAGCACGACGGAAGCCGTCAGCTTGGAAAAATCAGGACGGAACAGGAACGCCAGTCCCTCGCCCGCCTTATCGAGCGACAGGCTGACCGCGCACAGCAGCAGCAACAACAGGAACAGCAGCGGCATCAGTTTCTTGGCGATCGCCTCGATGCCCTTGGTCACGCCCAGCATCAATATGCCGCCGATAAACAGCAGCACGCCCCATTGCCACAACAGCGATTGCAAAGGATTGCTGATCAGCGAAGCGAAGGCCGCTTCCGTCACAAGTTTGTCGCTGCTGAGGATGGAGCCGTCGATGGCCTTGGCGATATAGGCAAACACCCAGCCCACCACTTCCGAGTAGAACGCGACGATCAGGAAGGCGGCGACCATGCCGATGAGGCCGACCAGCCACCAGGGCTTGCCCTTGGGTGCCAGCTGTTCCATGGTGGAGATCGGATTGACCTTGGCGCGGCGTCCGAGGGTGATTTCCGCGATCATCACGGGCAGTCCTACTAATAAGGTAGCGAGCAGATAGATGAGCAGGAAGCCGGCGCCGCCATTGGCGCCTGTCAGATAGGGGAACTTCCAGATATTGCCGAGACCGACTGCGGAACCGAGGGTGGCGGCGAGCACGCCGAAGCCAGTGGTAAAGCCAGCTCGTTTCAGGGTCAGGCCTGATCCTTGAGCTTGTTGTTTCATGGTGAATCTTCTATGGTGGGACGCGAATTTGCGCTGAGGGGGCGAAATTGTAGCAGTTCGATGCAATTCGTCCGGAAAAGCCTTGCTACTCCGGGGGCGCTTTGCTATAGTTCGCCTCCCCAATGAGACGCAGTCAAATGCGGCAGTTGAGGATCCCCGGAAACGGCGATGCAGTAAAAAGAAGGAGTTGACGATTGTGCTGAAATGCTTCATACTCTTCCTTCTTCGCAGCTGACAAACACAACGCTTTGTCGATAGCGCGAAAGCAGTAACCGAATACAGTTCTTTAACAATTAACAGTCGATAAGTGTGGGCATTTGATGTAGTGCAGCAGTGATCTTCGGATTGCTGTAATACTTAAAATATCAAATGTTCACAAGAAATAATGAAATAGGATACTTCTTCGGAAGTAGCCTGTCAGTTTTTTGAGTGAGCGACCCGTCAGCAATGACGGTGCCTGTAAAAGGGCAAAGTAACAGAGATTAAACTGAAGAGTTTGATCCTGGCTCAGATTGAACGCTGGCGGCATGCCTTACACATGCAAGTCGAACGGCAGCACGGAGCTTGCTCTGGTGGCGAGTGGCGAACGGGTGAG